>JACPDI010000022.1 GCA_016184105.1 Acidobacteriota bacterium | reverse complement strand
GGCGGCGTGGGCGCTCGCCGGCGTGCTCGCGAGCGCGCTCCTGGCGCAACAGTGCGCGCCGGGCGCACCCAAGCGCGGGGAGCGCGCGGGCACGCAATCCGATGCCGCCCAGGCGGCAGTCAAGACCTACGTCGCACCGGGAGACCTCGACGAGTACTACTTCTTCGCCTCCGGCGGCCACTCCGGGCAGATCTACGTCTACGGCGTTCCCTCGATGCGGCACCTCTCGACGATCCCCGTCTTCACGCCGTACCCGGCCACCGGCTACGGCTTCGACGACGAGAGCAAGGCGATGCTGGGCAACCTGACCTGGGGCGACGTCCACCATCCGTCGCTGTCGGAGACCAACGGCGACTACGACGGCCGCTGGCTGTTCGTCAACGAGATGAACGGGCGCATCGCGCGCATCGACCTGCGTGACTTCAAGACGAAGCAGATCATCGGCCCCGTGCCGAATGTGTCGGGCAATCACGGGTCCGCCTTCGTGACGCCGAACACGGAGTACTCGGTGATGGCGTCGCGCTTCTCGATCCCGATCCCCAAGGGGACCGCCGTCGAAGTGTCCAAGTACGCCACCGACTACAAGGGGGTCCTCACGGGCATCAAGATCGATCCCAAGACGGGCCACATGTCGATCGGCTGGCAGATCGTCGTGCCGCCGTTCGACTACGACATCGGCGATGCCGGCAAGAAGCTGTCGGACGGCTGGGTCTTCTTCACGGCGTACAACACCGAGCGCGCCACCGGCAAGCTCGAGGTGACCGCGTCGCAGCGCGACCGCGACTACATCGCCGCGGTGGACTGGCGGATGGCCGAGAAGCTCGCGGCGGCGGGACGCGGCCAGATGATCGGCGGCGTCAAGGTCCTCGATCCCAGGGAATTTCCGGGGCTGGTCTACTTCATGCCCTGCGGCAAGTCGCCGCACGGCGTCGACGTGTCGCCCGACGGCAAGTACGTCATCGGGTCCGGAAAGCTCCAGGGGGTGACGACCGCGTTCAACTGGGAAAAAGTCCAGACCGCGATGAAGAACAAGGACTTCACCGGCAACGAGGACGGCATCCCGGTGCTGAAATACGAATCGATCAAGGACGCCGAAGTGCCCGTGGGGCTCGGACCGCTGCACACGCAGTTCGGCCCGGACGGGTATGCCTACACGTCGCTCTTCGTGGACAGTGCGATCGCGAAGTGGAAGCTCGGCACGTGGGAGGTCGTCGACAAGGTCCCGATGTCGTACTCCATCGGGCACCTGAGCGCCGCCGAAGGGGACACGGTGAGCCCGGACGGCAAGTACCTCATCGGCCTCAACAAGCTCTCGCACGGCCGTCATCTTTCGGTCGGGCCGTCGCAGCCGGAGTCCTCGCAGCTCGTGGACATCAGCGACGAGAAGATGAAGCTGCTCTACGACGCCTTCACGGAGCCCGAGCCGCACTACGCGCAGATGATCAAGGCGGACAAGCTGAAGCCGATCGAGGTGTACCCGAAGGAAGAAAACAAGCATCCGCACGCGATCTGGGACGTGAAGGACGCCGGCCTCACGCGCAGCGGCAGCAAGGTGCTCGTCAAGATGATTGCCGTGCGATCGACGCTGACGCCGACCGACTTCGAGCTGCGGGCGGGCGACGAGGTCACCGTGGCGATCACGAACATCGAGCAGACGACCGACGAGCTGCACGGGTTCGGCCTCCTCGACTACAACATCAACATCGTCGTGGACCCCGGAGAGACCAAGACCGTCACCTTCAAGGCGGACAAGAAGGGGGTCTATCCCTACTACTGCACGAACTTCTGCTCGGCGCTCCACCAGGAGATGCAGGGCTACATGATCGTGCGCTGACCGACCGGAGGTGACCTCATGAGGGCCGTGCTCACCCGTACCAACCGCGTGCTCGACGCGCCGCTCGATCTCGGGCCGCGCGTGGCGATGCTGATCGCGGCCCTCGCGCTGGTCGCGATCTATCTCTTTCCGCTGTGGAATCTCACCATGTTCGCGCCGCAGTACCAGGAAGGGCTGCGGCTCGACATCTACAGCTACAAGCTCGAAGGGGGAAACCGAGGCCAGGACATCAAGGAGATCAACGTCCTCAATCATTACATCGGCATGAAGGACCTGGTCGTCGAGGACTTCACCGAGTTCAAGTGGATGCCGTTCGTGGTGGGGGCCATCGGGCTGCTCGTGCTGCGCGCCATCGTCCACGGCAAGCTCAGCGACCTGGTGGACGTCGTCGTGCTCTTTGGGTACTTCTCGGCGTTTTCGCTGTGGTCGTTCGCGTACAAGCTCTGGTGGTACGGGCACAACCTGGCGCCGACGGCGGCCGTGAAGGTCGATCCCTTCATGCCGCCGCTCATCGGCGCCAAGCAGCTCGCGAACTTCGAGGTGTACTCCTACCCCGGGCTGGCGTCGTACGCTCTGGCGGTGTCGATGGTCCTGCTCATCGGTGCCATGATTGTCGCGTGGCGGCAGGCACCGCGGTACGGACCGCTCGAACCGCCGAGGCTCGCCTGACGCGGGTGACGCCATGACCGCCATCGCCGGCTTGCTTCTGATCGCCGCCGCATTCGGTGCCCAGGCGGGCGCCGAGCACACGAGCACGCCGGCGTCGCTCGAGGGGCGGCCGCCCGCGCGGCAGATCTCGGCGCTGCAGCCGGCAGTGGACGCCGCGCGCCCCGGTGAGACGATCGAGGTGCCGCCAGGCACCTACGATGGCGACCTGTTCATCGACAAGCCGCTGCGGCTCGTCGGGCGGAACCGGCCGCTGTTGCGCGGCTCGGGCGCGGGCAGCGTCGTCCGCGTGCGGGCGGACGGCGTCACGCTCGAGGGGTTCGATATCGACGGGCGCGGCGGCGGCGACCTTGGCCGCGACGCGTCGGGCGTGCATGTCGCTGCGCGCGACGCGGTCATTCGCGACTGTCGCGTTACCAACGCGCTGTTCGGGGTGTACCTGCTCGAGGCGCACGGCAGCACCGTCGAGGCGTGCCGCATCCGCGGAATTCCCGGCAAGGACCCTGGCGAAAAAGGATCGGGGATCCACGCCTATAACACCGAGCGGTTCCGTTTCATCGCGAACGAGGTGGTGGACGCCCGCGACGCGATCTACCTGCAGAACTCGTCGAAGGGGGTCATTCGCGGCAACCGGGCGCGCGACATGCGCTACGGCCTGCACTACATGTTCTCCGACGACAACCTCTTCGAGGACAACGTGTTCGAGAACGGCGACGCGGGGAGCGCCATCATGTTCTCGGAGCGGATCGTGTTCCGCCGCAACCAGTTCATCAGCAACCGCGGGTTCGCGTCGGTCGGGCTGCTGCTCCAGCAGTGCGATGACGTGCTCGCGGAGAGCAACCTGATCGCCGATAACGCGCGGGGTGTCTTCCTGGAAGGCACGCAGCGTGTCGTGTTCCGCGGCAACATCATCGCGCAGTCTGACGCGGCGATCGTGGCGTTCGATTCCGCGAGAGCCACGCGCTTCGAGGGGAACTCGTTTGTCGGCAACATGTCGCCCCTGCTGCTGGCCGGCAGGCGCCTCGACGCCGTCTTCCGCGGCAACTACTGGTCGGGGCACGCGGAACCGGACCTCGATGGCGACGGGCGCACGGAGCGCCCGTACCGTCTCACGAGCGTGTTCGATCACATGCGCGGCAACCTGACCGCCGCGGATCTGTACGTGGACGGCTTTGCGGGGATCGCGCTCTCGCTGGCGGAGACGGCGTTCCCGGTGCTCGAGCCGTTCCGCGTGACGGAGGAGGCGCCGCTCGCAAGGCCGCCCGCGCTGCCCGACGTGCCCCGCGCCGGCGGTGCCGAACGGCGGCAGAACTATGCGGGCCTCGGCGCGTCCGCGCTCGTCCTTGCGCTCGGCGCGTGGGTGCTGCGAGGCGCTGCATGATTCGATTCCAGGAGTTCGGCAAGCGGTTCGGCGCGCAGGTCGCGGTCGAGGCCCTCACGCTCGAGGTGCGCGCGGGTGAAGTCGTCGCGCTGCTCGGGCCCAACGGATCAGGAAAGACGACGACGCTCAAGGCGGCGGCAGGACTGATTCGGCCCACGCAGGGTGAAGTGCTGGTGGGCGATCCGCCCGGGCCGTCGTCCGATCCCGCCGCGCGCAAGGCGTGTTCGTTTCTGCCGCAGAAGGTGACGTTTCCCGACGCGCTCACGGGTCGCGAGGTCGTCGATTTCTACCGGGCGCTGCGCGACGAGTCCCACGCGCGGGTTGACGCCGTCCTGAAGTTCGCGTCCCTCAACGGCGCCTCGTCACGGTTGGTGGGCACGTATTCCGGAGGCATGGTCCAGCGGTTGGGGCTCGCCGTCGCGATGTTGCCGGACGCGCCTGTCCTTCTGCTCGACGAGCCCACCGCCGCGCTGGACCCCGACGGGCTTTCCGCCTTCTACGGACTCGTCGAGCGGCGCAAGGCGGCGGGCAAGACCGTGCTGTTTACATCCCATCAGCTCGGCGACGCCGGGCGCTTGGCGGATCGCTTCGCCGTGCTGGTTGCGGGCCGGCTTGCCGGGTGCTTCAGCCAGCGCGAACTCGCCGAGCGGCTCTCCGATCGCGGGGTGATGCGCGTGCGCGTCGAGTCCTGCACCGCGGATCTGCTCGCGCGCGTGCAGGCCGTCGCGCGGGGCGCGCAGTGGCTCCCGGCGACGAACGAGATGATCGTGCCCGGCCCAGCCACCGCGCGCCCCGGCGTGCTCGACGTGATCCGCAGCGCCGGGATCCCCATCCGCGGGCTGACCGCGGAAGAAGGCCGGCTCGACGCGTTCTATCGCGAGCTGGTGGAGGAACACCGATGACCGCAAGACCGTTCGTGTTCGGCTGCGTGGCATGGCTCGTCATGCTCGGGTGCTCGTCTGCCACGCAGCAGCCGGCCAGCGTCGACACCAGGAACGACGCGTGCGCGCACTGCCGCATGACCGTGTCGGACGTCCGCTTCGCGGGGCAGATCGCCGCCAAAGGGGAGGAGCCGCGGTTCTTCGACGACATCGGATGCCTGCGCGACTATCTCTCGCGGCACGCTCTCGGCGGGGACGCGGTGGCCTACGTCGCCGATCACCGCACGAAGGCGTGGGTGCCCCGCGACAAGGCCGTGTACGTCCGCAACGATCGGGTGAGCACGCCGATGGGCTCGCACATCATCGCGTTCGCCGACCCGGCCTCGCGCGATGCGGATCCCGACGGGAGCGGTACTCCGCTGGCCTTCGACGAGGTGTTTGGCAAGAAGGGTGGGGGCCTCATCAAATGAACGCCATCGAAAAAAGGCTCCCGACCCCGTTATCCATCGTGCGCCTCTGCGCGGCGCAGGAGCGCGCGCTCGCGGTGCGCTCGCGGTGGACGCAGATCTTCACCGCCGTCTTCACCGCGCTTGCCCTCGCGGTGGCCGGCTCCGGCTACATCCTGTCGGGCGGGTACGGCGTGCAGGACTTCTCCCGCGCCACCGTCTCGCTCGTGCAGCTCGTGCTGCTCCTCGTGCCGCTCAGCGCGCTGCTGCTCGGGGTGATGGCGCTGCTGCCGGATCGCGGCAACGCGGAGTTGCTCTACTCGCAGCCGGTCTCCCGTTCCGCGGTGCTCTTCGGGACGATGCTGGGCCTGTTCGAGGCGCTCGTCGCCGCGCAGGGGATGGGGTTCGGCGCGGCCGGGCTGGCGATCTACAGCCAGGCCGGGGAGCAGGGCCTGGGAAGTTTCGCCGCGCTCGTCGCGATGTCGGCGGCGCTCACCGCCGTGTTCCTCGCCATCGCCGCGCTCATCTGCGCCGGTACCTTCGGGCAGCGCCGTACCCGCGCGCTCGCGCTGGCGATCGTCGTCTGGTTCGCGGCCGTCGTGTTGTTCGACGTGGTGGCGATCGGCATCGCGTCGCTGCTGCGATCCGGACATGCGTCGCGCCTGCTCATCGTGGCGGCGCTCGTCAACCCAGTGGATGCACTTCGGACCGGCACGCTGCTCGCGATCGAGGGCACTGCGGCGTTCGGCGCTTCCTCGCTCGCCCTCCTGCGGTTCACCGGCGGCGCGCCCGCCGCGGCCCTCCTGATCGTGGCCTCAACGCTTCTCTGGATCCTGGTGCCTGCCTGGCTCGCCTCACGCCGCTTGTCCAGGGCCGACATCTGACGGCACGCGCCAGGCGATAAACCCGTTGCAGCCGGCCCCCGGCAGGGCATAGGATCGGGCACCTTTTGGGGGAGGCGTTCCAATGAAGAAGGGGATTCTCGTTCTCGTGATGCTGCTCGTGGGCGCAGGGGCGGGCGTGCCATGGCTGCAGTCGCCGGCTGCCGCGATTGGCCCCGTCATCGGCGTCAATGTCCTGTTGAACACCGACGCGACGCCGGACATCCTGCGCGACCTCGGCCGCTCTGGTACGGTGCTGGACTCGATCGACGAAATCGACGTCGTGCACATGCGCGCGGCGGAGGACCGGCTGCCCGAGATCGCGGCGCTGCCCTACGTCGCGGCGGCGAACCCGGACGCCGAGCGAAAGGGCGCTCCGGTGGATACGGTCGCCGTGTCCGACTTCACGGGCGGGGCGAGCACCTGGGATCAGGACGCGATCGACGTCGTCAACCCGCCCTCCGCGCGCACGGTCGCGTACGACGGCCAGGGCGTGTACGTCGCGGTGCTCGACACCGGGCTGCTCGACAGCTGGCGGCAGTATTTCCCGGAGCAGCGCATCGCGACCGAGCACGCCGTCGCGTTCAGCGGCGGCGGCGCCGATGCCGGCCGCGTCTCGATTGCGCCCAACCAGTGGGAACACGACCAGAACTCGCACGGCACGCACGTTACGAGCTCGGTGCTGGGCTACAGCCTCCGCGGCGCGCCCATCGGCGGCGCCGCGCCGAAGGCGATCGTGATCCCGGTCAAGGTGCTGAACCAGGCCGGCTTCGGCTGGTCCTCGGTCGTCGCGCACGGCATCGTCTACGTGACCGACTTGAAGCGGAGCGGCGCGCTCGGCAGCAGCCCGGTGGTCATCAGCATGAGCCTCGGAGGGTCCAGGCTCGACGCGGTGGAGCAGGCGGCGATTGACTACGCGATCGGCCATGGCGTCCTCGTCGTCGCCGCGGCCGGCAACGAAGGGGACCAAGGGATGTCCTATCCGGGCGCCTACCCGCCCGTCATTTCGGTCGCGGCCTCCGGCTGGATCGGGGAGTGGGTGGGCGGCCGCACGTGGTGGCGCGGGAATGTCCCCGATCCGACCAACCCGGCGGACTTCTACATCACGGACTTCTCGAGCCGCGAGAAAGCCGGACAGGATCTCGACGTCGCTGCGCCGGGTTCGTGGGTCGTCGGGCCCTTCCAGACGCAGAGCGGACAGACGAGCTACTTTTTCCTCGGCGGCACGTCGATGGCGACGCCGCACGTGTCGGGGATCGTCGCCCTGATGCTGCAGAAGAATCCGGCGCTGGTGCAGGCAGGCGTCGAAGGCCTGCTCGAGTCCACCGCGATCGCCCTGCCGGCCGGATGCCGGACGGTCGCCCGGCCTTCCGGCCCGGCGCAGAATATCTGCTGGGGCGCGGATGCGACGGGCGCGGGTCTGGCCACGGCGCAGAACGCGCTCGCGGCAATTCCTTGAGGGCGGTGCGCTTCAGCGCAGGCGCGTCACGCTGACGTCGAGTACGCGCGACCGGCGTGACGCGCGGTTCCACTGCACCATGATCGGGCTCTGGTACGTGCCTTCGACAATCATGGGGGCGCCCGTCCCGTCGTCGGCCGAGATCAGCAGGCTGACCGAGCGCTTCATGCGGAGGAACCGCGAGAGAGGCACCGCCATCGTGCGTGCGAGCATCCGCTCGACGCGCGATTCCCCGAGCCCGAGGACTTCGACCAAGCGATTGAGAATGCGTACGAGGTCGTACTGCGCGTAGCCAAGCGTCTTGCCGGGCACGGCGCGCGGGTCCGCCAGCGCGTGGCGTCCTTTCTCAATCGCGAAGCGCAGCGGGTCGCGCAGCACTTCGGCGAGGTCGTGGCGCATCAACAGCGTCTCGTGCTCGTTGATCGCCAGCCCCGCGTGCCGCTCGCCCGCGTGCAGCGCGAGTCGCACGCGTCCTTTCCCGATGCCGGTGCGCGCGATCTCGTCCTGGATCCGCTCGTACAGCCCGAGCCGCGGGTCTTTCAGGTTGATCGAATCGACCGGGTGCGCGGAGACCGGTACGTCCACCTTGAACGACGCCACCTCGCGTTCGTCGTGATACCCGACGATGCGCGTCCGGCGGGTGCGGCGCCGCCCGTCGCTTTCGCCGTCGAGCTCGACGAAGAAGACCGGCTGGTCCGGCCGGTTCGGATAGCTCACACACGTGCGCAGTCCCGACGCGATGAACGCCAGGTGCGAATCGGCGTTGCGGGGCTCGCTCGCGCGCTGCGCCGGCGAGAGCTCCGCGCGGCGCTCGAGGCGGTCGTGCTCGTAACCCGCGCCTTCCGGGAAGATCGCCCGGAACGCCTCCATGTAGGCGTTGAAGCCCTGCTCGTGCGCCAGCCGCGAGGCGAGGCTGCGGTCAAAGAACCCGGCGGTCGTGTGGAACGAGCAATAGAGGCAGTTGGGGTACGACGCCAGCGCGTCGGTGTGTGAGCGGGGAAGAGATGCGCGCAGGTCGACGAGGTCGAACCGCGCCCGGGGAACGATCTCGAGCGTCAGATCCAGCGGTCGGGGTACCGGCATCAGCGGGAAGGTCCAATCCCATGATAATACGGACGCGCTTTGTATTGCAAAGCACTTCGGTCAGACCACGAATTGGAGGCGGCACACGGCGCTCCAGAAGCTGGAACGTCCAGTGACGGGGCTTCGCGCGGCGCCGCCGAACGACTCGCGGACGCCATTGAACTGGATCTTCGACCACCGGTTCAGATACCAGTTCAAACCGAGCGTCGTCGCCCCGCTGCGGAGCGCAGCCGGGCCCGCCGATTCGGGGCCCGCGTTGGCCGATTCCGCGGGGTCGTCGTCGCCGAACCGCAGGCGCTCGTGGCGGGCGGCCAGTTCGAGCGCGCCGAATCCGCCGTTCAGGAAAGGGCCGCGCGCCTCGACGCCCCCGGCCTTCCGCTCGCCCGTGACGACCCACGTGCTGCTCACATACCAGCCTCCGACGCTGAGACGAGGGAGGTCGCTGCCCGCCGGCCCCAGCCGGCGGCGCTCGTCCCACACCTGGAGGACCTCGCCCCGCACGGAGAACGGCCCGGGCTCCCAGCTCGCGTCCGCGCCCAGCCGCGTGCGACGGCCGTGAACCCGCACGCGCGGGAGGATCGGCGCTCCCGCAATCGTCCGCGCCCTGAGGGAGTTGGGGCCGGGTCCTTCCGGAACGTCGCTCAGCGTCGTCGAGAGTCCGACGGCAAGGTTGCGCGGCGCCCGCTGGCTTTTCAGCGCGCGCAGCGGCTGCGCGCGGATCCGCCCGGCGAAGGTCGCCCCTCCCCCGGGGTTGTCCAGGAAGCGGGCGCGCTCGCCATCGTGGCGGAACATGCCGGCTTCGTATGAGAGTGCGGCCGATTTCTCCACCACCCGGCCGGACAGCACCGCGCCGGCTGCGCGCCCCGGCGCGAGGTCGCGGCCGATCATGGATCGGTTCGGGAAGTCGAGGTTCGTCGCCCCCGTGAGTTCATCCAGGCTGAACGGCACCTTGAACTTGCCGGCCTGGATCTGCGCCGCGCGGAAGCGCCGGAACCACACGTAGACGTCGGTCCACACCCCGCCATCGCGGAAGTCCCGCTCGATTTCGAAGTCCACGTGGTTGAACAGCGTCCCCTCGACACTGAGGCGGCGCATGCCCATGGCGAACGTACCGTCGCGCGGCGCCAGCTCCGACGGGAACCAGCGGAACTGTCCCTGCAGCTTCACGCGGGGATCGACCCTCAGCACTTCACCCGCGCGGAACGACGGCCGCGGCAGCCACGTCATCTCCTGGGCGCGGGCGGAGATCGTCCACGCAGACGCCAGCACGATAGGGACGACGATCCGCTTCATCAGGTAAGGGCCTCCGGAAACCGCAGCGCGGCGGGCGCCGGTGAGGGGGGTTCCTGGAAGGACGCCGCACTATAACAAAAACGCCGGTTCGGCGCGAAGCGACGCCACGCGCCCCGAGACGTGACAAGATCGCGGCATGAAGATTCCACGGCGCCGGCTCGGCCGGCAAGGTCTCGAGGTCTCCGCGCTCGGCCTCGGGTGCATGGGCATGTCGGACTTCTACTTCGGGCGCGACGACAACGAATCGATCGCGACGATTCACCGCGCGATTGAGCTCGGCATCGACTTCCTCGACACCGCGGACATGTACGGGCCGTTTACCAACGAGCGCCTCGTGGGCCGCGCCATCCGCGATCGCCGCGACCGCGTCATCCTCGCCACGAAGTTCGGGAACGTGCGATCGGAAGAGGGGGCGTTCCTCGGGATCAACGGGTCCCCGGAGTACGTGCGGCGGGCATGCGACGCGTCGTTGCAGCGCCTCGGCATCGAGGTGATTGATCTTTACTACCAGCATCGCGTGGACACGGGCGTGCCGATCGAGGAGACGGTCGGGGCCATGGCGGAGCTCGTGAAGGCCGGGAAGGTGCGGTACCTCGGATTGTCGGAAGCGGCGGCCGCGACGATCCGCCGTGCGCACGCGGTCCATCCGATCACCGCCCTGCAGACGGAGTACTCGTTGTGGACGCGTGATGTCGAGGATGACATCCTGGTGACCTGCCGCGAGCTCGGGATCGGCTTTGTCGCCTACAGCCCGCTTGGTCGCGGCTTCCTCACGGGACGATTCCGCAGGCTCGAGGACGTTCCCGAGGACGACTGGCGGCGGAACATGCCGCGGTTTCAGGGGGAAAACTTCGCGCGCAACCTCGAGCTCGTGGATCGCATCCGCGAGCTGGCCGCGAAAAAGGGGTGCACGCCGGCGCAGCTCGCCATCGCCTGGGTGCTCGCGAAGGGAGAGGACATCGTCCCGATTCCTGGCGTGAAGGCACGCCCGCGGCTCGAGGAGAACGCGGTCTCCGTGCACGTCGCGCTGTCGCCCGAAGACATCCGCCGGATCGAATCGGTGGCCGTGAAAGGGGTGGCCGCCGGCGATCGGTACTCGCCGGCGGGCATGGGAGCCGTGAACCGCTGATGGGGAGCCCGATCGCGACCCTGATCCTCGCGCACGGCGCCGGGGCGGGGCAGCACAGCTCGTTCATGGTTCGCATCGCGCGCGCGCTGGCCGGCGAGCGCGTGGCGGTCGCGACGTTCGATTTTCCCTACATGGCCGCGCGCCGCAAGGTGCCGGACAGGGCGCCGGTGCTGGAGCGTGCATGGCGCGAGGCGATTGACGCCGTTCGCGCCGACACCGCGCCACCCCCGTTGCCGCTGTTCATCGGCGGCAAGTCGATGGGCGGGCGCATGGCGTCGCACGTCGCGGCGCAGGGGGTGGCGGGCGTGGCCGGCCTCGTCTTTCTGGGTTACCCGCTGCATCCCCCCGGCAGGCCGCAGCAGCGCCGCGACGCGCACCTGCCGGCGATCAGCGAGCCGATGCTCTTCGTCCAGGGCGAGCGCGACGAGTTCGGGACGGTGGAGGAGATTCGCGAGCTGCTGCCACGGCTGAACGATCGCACGGTCGTTCATGCCGTCACGGGCGGCGATCACTCGTTCAAAGTGCCGGCCCGCATGGGGATGAGCGCCGACGCGGTCTTGCAGGACATCGTCGGCGCCGTGGTGCGGTTCGTGGGCGCAACGGTCAGCGCAGGACCTTCAGCGGATCCACGGTAGCCGCGCGCCGGGCCGGCACCACCGTGGCGGCCGCTGCGACGGCGAGCAGCAGCACCGCGACCGTGACGAAGCTCAGCGCATCGCGTGGTTGCACGCCGTACAAGAATGCGGACAGCGCCTGCATGCTGGCCGCCGCGGCGGCCAGGCCGGCGACGAGTCCGGCCGCGGTGACCCAGAACGCCTGCCGCACGATGAGTCCCACGATGGCGCCCGGCGTGGCGCCCAGGGCCGACCGCACGCCGATCTCGCGCGAACGCTGCGCGACGGTGTACGCCAGCACGCCAAAAAGACCAACGGCCGCAATCAGGACCGCGCACACGGCGAATGCACCCACGAGGACCGCATACGTGCGGGGCCGCTCCACGCTCGTCGACACGCGATCCTCCATCGTCATCACGGAGTCGAGCGCCAGGAGCGGATCCTGCTCGCGGAGGATGTGCCGGAGCGCCGTGACGTGCGACGCCGGGTCGTCCACCGTGCGCACCGCGATGACGGGATCGAACGCCCGCAGCGTTTCGACGCCCACCTGCGCGTAGGCCGCGAGAATCTCCGGCTGCGCCGGTCCGTCGACCGACACCTGCCGCACGTCGTCGACGACGCCCACCACTTCCCAGTCGCGTCCCTCGCGGCCGGAGGGCGATCCGGCGCGCGACCCGCGCCATGGAAGGCGCGCCCCGACCGGCCGATCGCCGAGATACCTGTGCGCGAACGATCGATTGACCACCACCACCGAACGTGACGTGGCGTTGTCGGTGCGCAGGAGCGGGCGCCCCGTCAGCATCCGCAACCGCAGCGCGCCGAAGTAGTCGGGGCTGACGATGCGCTGCCCGGCTTCGATCGGGAGCTCGACACCGTCACGCGGCGAGCGCATCGTGAACGCCGTGTAGCCGCCGAGCGATACGAGCGGCAGCGCGTTGGCGAAGGCAGCGTGGGTGACGCCCGGCTGACCCTTCATGCGTTCGGTGACCGCCTCGAGGACCTGCGTGCGACGAGCCGGCGGGTAATCGACCGGAAGCGGCACCCGTGCGGTGAGAAGGTTGCCAGGATCGAATCCGCGGTCGGCGTTGATCAGCGCGACGAACGTTCGAACAAGAAGCGCTGCGCCGACCAGCAGCACGCACGCCACCGCAACCTGCCCGATCATGATCGCGGCGCGCGCGCGAGCGGTGGGGGAGCGCAGCGTGCCGCCAATCGGCGCCAGGTTATCTTCGGTGAGCGCCGTCACCAGGTTGACGCGGCGCGCGTGCAAGGCGGGGAGAAGGCCGAACGCCACGCTCGTGACGAGCGCGAGAGCCACGGCAAACAGCATCGCCGGCGCCTCGATGGCAATCGCGTCCAGACGCGGAAAATCCGCGGGCAGGACCGCCGGAAGCGCGCGCGTCATCAGCGTGGCGAGCGCCAGTCCCGCCCCGCCGCCGGCAACGCCGAGCAGGACGCTTTCGACGATCAACTCCCGGGCGACACGTCCCGCGCCGGCGCCGATCGCCGCGCGAACGGCCAACTCGCGCCGGCGCGTCGTGACGCGGGCCAGCTGCAGACCCGCGACGTTCGCGGTCGCCGTCGCGAGCAACAGGCCCACGGCGGCCAGCAGGATCACCAGCGCCGGGCGGACTTCGGCGGTCATCGCCTCGAGCGCGGGGGCGATGACAACGTCAACCGGCGCGCGGCTGCCGAAGAGTGCCATCGCGGCCATCCCGGGATCGGGCGCCGCCCGCCCGCGCGCGGTCGCTTCCGCTGCGGCCTGCGCCCGAGAAACGCCCGGTTTCAGCCGCGCCATCGCCGAGAAGATCGACATCCGCCGGACGCCGCCTGCTCCGGCGACCTCGGGCACCTGGAGCGGGATCCACGCGCGCGCGCCGCGCGAGGGGAACGGAAAGTCCGCGGGCATGATCCCGACCACGGTGTGAAGTTGCCCGTCGAGCCGAACGGCACGACCGATCGCGTCCGCGCGTCCGCCGAAGCGCTCCTGCCACAGGCCGTGCGAGAGAACGACCACATCTCTCCGCGACGAATCGGCCGCGTCGAGCAGCCGGCCGTGGGCGGGCCTCGCCCTCAGCACCGTGAAAAGGCTTGGCGTTGCCGCGGCGATCGGCAGGCGCTCCGGATCCCCGGCGCCGGTCAGCGTCATGGTCCGGCTCATCCACCCGCCGATGTCCTCGACGGTGGAACGGCTGCCGCGCCAGGCGAGGTACGTGCCGTTGCTGACGGTGCCGGCCACGCGCGGCGCGCCCCCCTGGCGGCTCTCCATCACGCGCACCAATCGGTCCGGCTCCGGCCAGGGAAGCGGCTTGAGCAGCACGCCGTAGGTGACGCTGAAAAGGACAATGGCAGCCCCGATGCCGAGCGCCATGGTCGCGACGACGAGCAGCGCATGGGCGAGGTCGTGCCGGAGCGCGCGAAAGGCGTAGCGGACGTCCTGCATTGACGCTCTCCCTCTTTCAGACACCGGATATCACAACACGGGCACGGCGCTACAATGCCCGGATGATGCAGCGATGGGTCGGCGCCTCGGCTTTGACGTTTCTGATGGTGACAGGGTTGCCGGCGGGCGCGGAGACCCCCGCCGCGGCGAAGGCGCATCGCCCCAGGACCGCTGCCGGACGACCCGGCGCTCATCAAACGGCTGCAGTCGCTGCGGTGAGCGTCCGAATCACCCGCGCGCCCGCGTCGGCGCGACGACCAGCAGCACGCCCGCGATGACGGCGATCCCGCCGAGCACGGGCGGCAGCGGAATCGTCTCGCGCTCGTCGGCGCGGATTTCGATGGGGCCGGCATCCACCACGGTCTTCTCGCGCGTCCAGGAAATTCCACCCCACAGGAGCGCAACCATCCCCAGCGCGATCAGCACGAACCCGACGACGCGTCTTGCAGCCATATCAGAACCCCCGCCCGGCCTGATGCACAGGCGATGCCCGCCTGGCATTAGACTGCTATGCATGAGATTGCGGCTCGCCCTTGCCACGATCCTCGCGATTTGTGTGCTCGCACCGGTTGGCGGCGGTTCGGTGCCCGAGCGCGCGCGCGACGGAATGGTTGCCTCTCAAAATGCCATCGCGTCCGCCGTCGGCGCGGACGTGCTCGCCGAGGGGGGCACCGCGGTCGACGCCGCCGTTGCCACGGCCTTCGCCCTTGCCGTCACCCATCCCACGGCCGGAAACATCGGGGGCGGGGGCTTCATCCTGTACCGTCCGGCTTCGGGTCCCGCCGAGGCCTACGACTTTCGGGAAATGGCGCCGGCTGCAGCCACGCCGACGATGTTCCTGAAGGATGGGAAGTACGACGAGGACCTGCATCACAACAGCCACGTCGCGGTGGGCGTCCCCGGCACCGTGGCGGGACTGCACCTCGCGTGGAGGGAGCAGGGCAAGTTGCCGTGGAGGCGGCTCGTCGAGCCGGCGATCGCGCTCGCGCGCGACGGCTTCGTCGTGACGCACGGCCTCGCGCGCTCGCTGGCGTCAATCCTGCCGGAGATGACGAAGTATCCGGCCTCGCTCGCGCAGTTCTCGAAGGACGGCACGCCGTACGAGCCCGGCGAGGTCCTCAAGCAGCCGGACCTGGCGCGCACGCTGGAGCGCATCGCGACGAATGGTCCCGCTGGTTTCTATGAAGGGGAAACGGCCGCCCTGATTGCAAAAGAGATGGCCGCGAACGGCGGCCTCATCACGCGCGACGACTTGAAGAACTACCGTGCGAAGAAGCGGATCCCCCTGCGCGGAACGTACCGCGGCTACGAGATTCTCGGCATGCCGCCCATCAGCTCGGGAGGCACGGCCGTCATCCAGATGCTGAATATCCTCGAGGGGTACGACCTGAAGAAGAGCGGCTTCGGCTCGGCGGACACGATCCACGTGATGACCGAGGCGATGCGCCGCGCCTACGCGGATCGCGCGCGGTACATCGGAGACCCGGACTTCGTGCCTGCCATGCCCATCGAGCGCCTCACGTCGAAGGCGTACGCCGAGAGCTTACGGAAGACGATCAGCCCCGATCGCGCCTCGAAGTCCTCGCCCGACTCGTTCGAATGGCCCGTCGAAAGCCAGGAGACGACGCACCTGTCGGTCGTCGATCGCGATCGCAACGCCGTGGCGCTGACCTATACGCTCGAATACGGCTACGGCTCGCGCATCGTCGTGCCGGGCGCCGGATTCCTGCTGAACAACGAGATGGGAGACTTCAACGCGGGGCCTGGGCTGACCAGCGCGGACGGCCTCATCGGCACCGAGCCGAACCTCGCGCAGCCCCGGAAGCGCATGATCTCGAGCATGACGCCGACGATCGTGTCGCGCGATGGCTCCCTCGTGATGGTGACCGGCAGCCCGGGCGGGCGGACGATCATCAACACGGTGCTGCAGACGATCGTGAACGTGATCGATCACGGCATGAACGTGCAGGAGGCGATCGACGCGCCGCGGTTTCATCATCAATGGCTGCCGGATCGCATCAACTACGAGCGCTTCGGGTTCTCGCCCGACACCATTGCGCTTCTCGAGAGGCGCGGCCACGCGACCCGCCAGATCGGATCGCAGGGGGTCGCCGAGGCGATCGCCGTGGATCCGAAGGCGAAGGTGCTCGAGGCGGGTGTCGATCGCCGCGCACCGGACGGAGGGGCGGCGGGGGTGCCGAGAATGTCAGAACCTCCAGCCGAAGTTGATCACCGGAAACGCGACGACGGGTGAGTCGGCGGCGATCGGGACGGCCATGCCGAAGTCCGACGTGAAGTGATGGTGAACGCGGCGCACGCCGGCGATCACGAGGCCGCCGGACCGGAACACGCTGGCTTCGACCATCAGCCTCGTGTGCCCGGCCCGCCGGTGCTCGACACCCACGAGCAAAGCGCGTACTGCATCCGGCACGTCGCCGTATCCCTGCATGACCCCCAGCGTCAGGGACGTGGCGCGTTGACCCACCGTCACCGCCGCGTAGCCGAAGCCGCCCGAGCCGCCGGATGAAAAGACGTGAACCGTCCCGGCCGCGGCGCTCACGCGCCGGCCGCGTGCGAGGGCCACCTTCGGTGTCACCCACACCGGGCGTTCCCCGCCAAATACGAGCGACGGCGTGCCTGCGCCGAACGAGAACCAGTCTGTCGCCCCCGCCTGGAACTGCGCCACGCCGAGGCTGATCACATCGAGGTAGCCGCTCGATCCGGGGAGCGTGTGCCCGGTCGGCATCACGAAGAGCCGCGTTGACGAGACCGGCTCGGGCGCGGCCGCCTGGGCGAGCGCGCGGGGCGCGAGCGCCGGCGCGAGGGTGACCGTGAGAAGCGCGGCAATGATCCTCATGGCGTGATCCAGTTCTTCTCGATGGCCGCGATGACCAGCTCCGTGCAGTCCTCGGGAGTCGCCGGTCGCGCCGCCTGGAACAGCGGATGGTGGGAGTTCTGGATCAGGATCGCCGCCACCGCGCCATCGTCGCGGACGACGTACGCGTGGACGCCGCCGACCTGGCCTTTGCTGGTGATCAGGTATTCCGATGCCAGCGCGTAGCGCGTGCCGGTGGGACGCTCGCCGACGTAGGTGGCCAGCGCCGCGGCAGATTCCCTGGCCATCCGGGCCTCGTTGACGTGCCACTCGCCGACGGTGACGCGCGCTCCCCCGGCGCGGGCGTTCACGCCGGCGCGCTGCAGGCTCGCGGCGATGCGGCGCGCCGCGTGTTCGTCATGCGACTGTCCGGCGCCCCGGCGTACGACGGCCGGCATGACCGTGACCGTCGCACCGTGTCTGATTCCCGCGATGAAATCCGCGTGTACCTGCGGGTGTACGGGGCCGCTGCACGCCATCCCGGAGAGCAGGGCCGGCAGCGCGGCCAGATGAAGGACGATTGCTTGACGCATGCTTGCCTCCACGTTCTGGTGCAAGCATGCGGTCCGGGGCGGTGAGGAGTCCTGAGCGAAGGCTGAAAAAGGGTGAGGCTTCCGCGATGAGAAACCCGCGGATCAGGCGGCGCGGGCGGCGAGGGCGGCCGCCAGCGCGCGGTACTTCGGGAGCGCGCGCACCGGCGCCAGCAGCGGTTCGATGGGGATCGTCCAGCCGGTAAAGCCGGCCGGCGCTTCGGCGATGAGGCCGGAAAGGAGGTCCAGTGCCTCGTCCGCGCCGCCGCGAGCGGCGAGCAGCATCGCGCGGAGCAGCGTGGTTTCCTGGCCGCGCGGGCCGCGCGCAAGCGTGTCGACCGCTTCGCGCGCTCGCGCCAGATGTTCGGCGGAGCCGGTCGCCAGCGCGAGCCCGACGCGCGCGCGCGCGTGCGCGGGGTCGAGAGCGAGGGCGGCCTGGTACCGGCGCACCGCTTCGGCGCGGTCGCCGGCGCCAAGCGCGACGGCGCCCAGGGCGTTCAGCGACGCCATGTCGAACTCGCGCGCGTAGAGGCGGTCGCCGCCGGTGGCGGTCTCGGCCTCCAGCTGCCGTACGGCCTCGTCGCGGTCGCCGCGCGCAAGGCGGACGAGTGCGAGCATCCAGTGCAGGCCGCTCGCGGGGAAGCGCTCGCGGCGCCCCACCTGCCGTTCGAGGACGACGAGGCCCTCGCGCAGCACCGCCTCGGCTTGGTCGAGCCGCCCGCGCGCAATCCAGACCATCGCGATTTCGAAGTGGGCGAACGCGAAGTCCGGATACAGCTCGAGCGCCGTGCCGAGCGCCTGCAGGCGGGCTTCGCCCCACGAGGCGTGACCCAGGCGGAAGTAATGCCCCCAGTAGCCCGGCTCCAGCTCCACGGCGCGCGCCGCGGCGCGCTGCGCCTCGGGGAAGCGCGCGGCGCTCACGAGCAGGAAGGCGAGGGTCGCGTGCGCTTCGGCCAGGTGCGGATCGAGTTCGATCGCGAGGCGCGCGTCGGCAATGGCCGCGGCGAGCGCGTCGGTATCCGGGACGTTGTGTTCGCGCGAGAGCTCGTACCGCCAGAACCGCGCGTTGGCCAGGCCGACGTGCGCGAGCGCGTAGCGAGGATCGAGCTGGATCGCGCGCGCGAAGTGCTCGATCGCCGCGGGGACCCCGGCGGCGTCAAGCGATTCGAGCTGCAGCCGCCCTTCGGTCAGCTCGCGGAACGCGTCAAGGCTGGAAGTCTCGCGGGCGCGCGCGAGCGGAATGAACCCCGTGGCTCCGGCGCGCCCCGCACCCACAGTTGCCGGCGCCGCGGCCGTGTCGGCCACGACCTGGCCAATGAACCGGTAGCCGCGCCGCGCCACCGTCTGGATGTACGCCGGCGCGCCGGGGGCGTCTTCGAGCGCCTGCCGCACTTCCGACACGGCGCGCGTGAGCGCGTTTTCGGTAACGGTGACGTCGGGCCAGATGGCCGTGAGCAGCTCGTCCTTCGTGACGAGCGCGCCTGGCCGCTGCAGAAGGTGGAGCAGCAGGTCGATCAGCTTCGGGGAAAGCGGTATCTCCACGCCTTCGCGCGTCAGCCGGTAGCCCACGCCGTCGAGCGCGAACGGGCCGAAGCGGTACGTCATCTCACGAGCGTTTCCAGGGGCTGTCCGCGTCGAAGGCGAAGGCCGGGCTCACGCGACCGTGCGCGCGCCGAGCACCCTGCGAATGGCGGCGATGAGGTCCTGCGGGGCGCGCATGTCGTCGGTCACGATCAGCACGGGGACTGCCGCCGTCAGTTCGCTGCTGGCCATCTGCCGCTCGAGCCGCTGCGGATCGGACACGCGCGCCACCACCAGATTCGGGCGCAGCGCCCGCATGACCGCGAGCGCCTCGTCCGCCGAACGGGCCGGAGCCACGGCGAACTTGAGCGCGGCGAGGATGGCCTCGGACCGCGCGCTGCTGTCGGCATCCTCGTCCACCACGAGAATCAACGGCGAAAACCCCTCGCGGTCGTACTCGCGGCGGCCACCGCGGGCGAACCGCCGGCGATCCCGCGTTTCTCTGCGCTCGCTGTCCGGCGCCATGGCAGCACATCCTATCATTCCCGATGCATGGTGATACCCTAGTCCGCATGGGGACGGGGAAGACCGATCTTGCACGGGGCGTGATCCGGGCATGGGGAAAGATCCTGGCCGGACGGGCGCCCACGGTCTCGATCGAGATCACGAAGGAGTGCCCGCTTCGCTGCCCGGGCTGCTACGCCTATGGCGACGAGCACCTCGGCGGCGCCGTCACGCTCCGGCAGGTGCGTGACCTGAAAGGCCAGGAGTTGATCGACGGCGTGCTCGCGCTCGTCCGTCGTCACGATCCGGTCCACCTCTCGATCATCGGCGGCGAGCCGCTCGTGCGCTACCGCGAGCTGGACGCGCTGCTCCCGCAGCTGGCGGAGATGGGCATCCACACGCAGGTGGTGACGAGCGCCGTGCGGCCGATTCCCGAACGCTGGGCGCGCATTCCCCGCCTGAACGTCACGGTGTCAATCGACGGCCTGCAGCCGGAGCACGACGCGCGCCGCGCGCCCGCGACCTACGCCCGGATCCTGAAGCACATCGAGGGGCACCAGGTCACCGTGCACTGCACGGTGACGCGCCAGCAGGTGCGCCGCGACGGCTACATCGAGGAGTTCCTGCGCTTCTGGTCGGATCGCCCGGAAACCAAGCGCGTCTGGATCAGCCTCTACACGCCGCAGATCGGCGAGATCTCGGACGAGCGCCTCACGAAGGCGGACCGCGCGCGCGTGGTCGCCGAGCTGCTGCGCCTCAGGCCGCTGTTCCCCAGGCTCGATTTGCCCGAGGGGCTCATCAAGGCCTACGCATCGCCCCCCACCGAGCCGGCCGCCTGCACGTTCGCCCGGACGACGGCGTGCTATTCGGCGGACCTGGCCACGCACGTCGTGCCGTGCCAGCTTGGCGGGCGGCCGGATTGCGCCAACTGCGGATGCGTGGCCTCCGCGGCGCTCGAAGCGGTCGCGCAGCATCGGCTGCCCGGCCACATCCGCGTAGGCGCGATCTACCAGGCGTCGCTGCGCGTGGGCGCCGCCATCAACCGGGCGCGGGCGGCGCTGCGGCCGCACCATCCAGGCGATGAGACACTGACCGAACGCGCGTAACCCTTGGCAAGCGCTGGATAAGTATTCCGGCACCGTGAATACTCTTGTGCATATGCACTCCGCGCCGGTGAATACCTGAACGATTTCCCCAGAAAACCGGCTATTTTAAAAAGCGACGTTACAATTTTCAACAGAGCCGCGCACGGTCAGCCCGCCACACGCGGCCACTTTTTTGCGCGCGGCGGCCGGAGCGGCCGGTGCGCGCAGAAGACGTGAGGAGCACCGTGCGCGGGAGAGATTTCCTTTCGATTCGCCAGTTTACTTCCGAAGAGCTGTCCGGCCTGCTGACCCTTGCGCGTGAGATCAAGGCACAGCCGGGCCAGTACACCGCCTCGCTGAAGGGGCAGACCCTCGCTCTCATTTTCGAAAAGCCGTCCCTGCGCACGCGCGTCTCGTTCGACGTCGGCATCCAGCAGCTCGGCGGGTTTTCCGTGTATCTCTCGCCCGCCGAAATCAATCTCGGCAAGCGCGAGTCGGCGTACGACGTCGCGAAGAACCTCGAGCGGATGGTGCAGGCCATCATGGTCCGCACCTTCGCCCACGAGATCGTCGAGTCCATGGCGCAGCACGCCGCGGTGCCGATCATCAACGGGCTCACCGATTTCAGCCATCCGTGCCAGGCGATGGCCGACTACCTGACCATCCTCGAACTGAAAGGGCGCCTGCGCGGCATCAAGGTGGCCTACGTCGGCGACGGCAACAACGTGGCGAACTCGCTGCTGTTTGCCGGCGCCCGGTTCGGCGCGCACGTGAGCGTCGGCACGCCGCGCGGCTACGAGCCTGCCCCCGAGGTGATGGCCTGGGTGCAGGAGAACGCCCCGGCGACCGGTTCGATCTGCACGGTCACCAACGATCCGTTCGAGGCGGTGCGCGGCGCGGATGTCGTCTACACCGACGTGTGGGCGAGCATGGGGCAGGAAGCGGAGGCGGAGCAGCGGAAGGGCATCTTCGCGCCGTACCAGGTGAACGCCGCGCTGATGGCGAAGGCCGGGAATGACGCCATCTTCATGCATTGCCTGCCGGCGCACCGCGGCGAGGAAGTCGCCCCGGAGGTGATCGACTCGCCGCGGTCCGTCGTGTTCCAGCAGGCGGAGAACCGCCTTCACGCGCAGAAGGCCATCCTGTACTCGGTGATGCGCTGATGCCTACGGCAGTCGTCGCCATCGGCGGCAATTCGCTCATTCGCGCCGGCGAGAAGGGGACGATCGCCGAGCAGATGGCGAACGTGCGGCGCACGGCCGACGCGCTGGTGGCGCTGATTGCCGAGGGCTACGACCTCGTCATCACGCACGGCAACGGCCCGCAGGTGGGCGCGGCCCTCCTGCGCTCGGAACGGGCGGCCGACGAGGCCTACCGTCTACCGCTCGACGTGTGCGTCGCCGCCACGCAGGGAGAGATCGGGTACCTCCTGCAGCAGGCGCTGGCCGAGCGGCTCTCGTTCGCCGGATTGAAGCGGCCCGTCGTGTCGCTGCTCACCCAGGTGGTCGTCGCCAAGGACGACCCGGCGATGACGAACCCGACCAAGCCGATTGGTCCTTTCTACACGCAGCGCGATGCCGAGGTGCGCCGCGCGCAGTTCGGCTGGGCGGTCGTGGACGATGCCGCCCGCGGATGGCGCCGGGTCGTGCCCTCGCCTCGGCCGATCGAGATCATCGAGGAGTCGGCGATCCGCACGCTCGTGCGGTCCGGCGCCCTCGTGATTGCCTGCGGCGGCGGCGGCATTCCCGTCGTCCGCGAGAACGGCCATTTCACCGGCGTGGACGCGGTGATCGACAAGGACAGCGCCTCGCGGCTCCTCGCGCTGAGGCTGCAGGCCGACCTGCTCGTGATGGCGACCGGCGTGGACCGCGTGTACGTGGACTACCGCAGGCCCGGGCAGCGCGCGCTCGACGAAATCGACGCGGCGGAGCTGCGGCAGCTGTACGACGCCGGACACTTTCCGCCGGGCAACATGGGCCCGAAGATCGCCGCCGCCCTGGCGTTCGTCGAGCAGGGGAGCGGGCGCGCGCTGATCACGTCGTACGAGCGGCTGCTCGACGGCATTCACGGCAAAGCGGGCACGCACGTGGTGCGGGCCCGTGCGGTGACGGGGAGGCGCTGACCATGCCGCTGACGCACGTCGTCGAGTCGCAGCAGTTCACCGTGCCGCTGCTCCTCGAGCTGTTCGAGCGGTCGCGCCGCATGGAGCGCGTCGTGGCGCGCGGCGGCACGCTGGACTACCGCGACCGCATCATGGCGACGCTGTTCTACCAGCCGTCGACGCGCACGCGCCTCTCGTTCGAGGCGGCGATGCACCGGCTGGGCGGGCAGGTCCTCTCGACCGAGCAGCCGCGCGCCTTTTCGTCGGAAATCGAGGGGGAGCAGCTCGAGGACACGATCCGGATCATCGGCGGCATCTCGGATGTCATCGTGCTCCGGCACAGCGAGCAGGACGGCGCCTCGCGCGCCGCGGCCGTCTCGCCGGTTCCCGTCATCAACGCCGGCGACGGCAACGGCGGGCAGCACCCGACCCAGGCGCTGCTCGACCTCTACACGATCTGGCGCGAGCGAGGCGCGCTCGACGGGCTCTCGATCGCCATGATCGGCGAGCTGGATCGCGGGCGCACCGTGCGCTCGCTCGCGTACCTGCTCAGCAAGTTCGATCGCGTGAAGATCCACTTCGTGAGCCCGCCGGAAGTGCAGATGCAGCCCGACATCCTCGAGCACCTGGAGCGCCACGGCACCTGGTACGAGCAGCAGCCGGACATCACCCGGGTGATCGGCGAGGCGGACGTGATCTACCAGACGCGCATCATGCCGGACCGCGTTCGCGAGCGTGCCAGCCTGCGGCGCTACGCGATCGACGCCGGCCTCGTGCGCGCGATGAAGAAGGACGCGCGGATCCTTCATCCCCTGCCGCGCACCGTCGAGCTGGACCGCACGGTCGACGAGGATCCGCGCGCGCGGTACTTCCAGCAGGCGACCAACGGGCTCTACGTCCGGATGGCGCTGCTGTCGATGTTGTTTGACGGCGTGTCGTGACATGACCAGTGGGGTCCCCATGCAGACGGTCGATTACATCGGTCTCGAAGAGGAATTCGGCGCGCACAACTACCACCCCCTCGACGTCATCGTCGAGCGCGCCCAGGGCGCGTGGGTATGGGACGTCGACGGGAAGAAATACCTGGACTGCCTCGCCGCGTACTCGGCGGTCAACCAGGGGCATTGCCATCCGCGGATTCTCGCGGCGTTCGTCGAGCAGGCCAGGCGCGTCACGCTGACCTCGCGCGCGTTCCGCAACGATCAGCTGCCGCTGCTCTGCAAGGACCTGCACGATCTCACCGGAATGGACATGGCGCTGCCGATGAACTCGGGCGCCGAAGCGGTGGAGACCGCGCTCAAGGCGGCGCGCAAGTGGGGATACACGGTCAAGGGCATCCCGGACGGGTGCGCGGAGATCATCGTCTGCGCCGGCAACTTCCACGGCCGGACGATTGCGATCATCTCCTTCTCGACCGACGAGCAGTACCGCGCGGGGTTCGGCCCCCTGACGCCCGGCTTCCGCGTCGTTCCGTATGGCGATGCTGACGCGCTGCGGGAGGCGATCACCCCCAACACGTGCGCGTTTCTCGTCGAACCGATCCAGGGGGAGGCGGGCATCGTCATTCCGCCTGACGGCTTCCTGAAGCAGGCGGAGCAGATGTGCCGCGAGCACAACGTGCTGTTCATCGCCGACGAGATCCAGGCGGGCCTCGGCCGCACCGGCCGGCTCTTCGCGTACCAGCACGAGGGAATCGAACCCGACGCGATCATCGTTGGCAAGGCACTCTCCGGCGGCTTCTACCCCGTGTCCGCCGTCCTCGCGCGCAAGGAGGTGCTCGGCGTGTTCAAGCCGGGCGACCACGGCAGCACGTTCGGCGGCAACCCGCTGGCGTGCGCCGTCGCCCGCGCGGCGCTGCGCGTGCTGGTGGACGAGCACCTCGTCGAGCGTTCCGCCCAGCTCGGCGCGTACCTCCTCGAGCAGCTCCACACGATTCAGTCGAACGCGGTGAAAGAGATCCGCGGGCGCGGGCTCTGGATTGGCATCGAGCTGCACGGCGCCGCGCGTCCTTACTGCCAGCGGCTCAAGAGCGAAGGCATGCTCTGCAAGGAAACCCACGACCGCGTGATTCGCCTCGCGCCGCCGCTCGTGATTACGAAACAGGAAATCGACTGGGCAGTCGACAAACTGCGGAAGGTGCTGTGATGGAGCGGACCAGGACGATCATCATGGGCGCCGCCGGGCGCGACTTCCATGATTTCAACGTGCTCTATCGTGACAACGACCGCTACGAGGTCGTCGCGTTCACGGCCACGCAGATCCCGAACATCGACGACCGCCGGTATCCCGCGGGGCTGGCGGGCCGGCTCTATCCGGAGGGCATCCCGATCCACGCCGAGAGCGAGCTCGAGGCGCTCATCCGGGCGCACGGCGTCAGCGAAGTGGTGTTTGCCTACAGCGACGTGGCCTACAACTACGTCATGGACCGCGCGTCGCTCGTCAACGCGGCAGGCGCCGATTTCAAGGTGCTGTCGGCGACGACCACGATGATTAAAAGCACCAGGCCGGTCGTGTCGGTCTGCGCCGTCAGGACGGGCTCGGGCAAGAGCCAGACGACGCGCCGGGTCGCGGCGCTGCTGCGCGGCCGCGGGCTGAAGGTGGCGGCGGTGAGGCATCCAATGCCGTACGGGGATCTCGCGAAGCAACGGGTCCAGCGCTTCGCCACGCTCGAAGATTTGAAGCGGCACGACTGCACCATCGAAGAGATCGAGGAATACGAGCCCCACATCGTCAGCGGCACGATCGTCTACGCCGGGGTCGATTACCGCGCCATCCTCGAGCAGGCGCAGGCCGAGGCGGACGTCGTGATCTGGGACGGCGGCAATAACGACACGCCGTTCTACAAACCGGATCTCGCGATCGTCGTGACCGATCCGCTCCGCGTGGGAAACGAGCTGACCTACTACCCAGGGGAGACCAACCTCCGGATGGCGGACGTGGTCGTGATCAACAAGGTGGACTCGGCGGACCTGGACTCGGTCAACCGGCTGCGCGAGAACATCCGCCGCGTCAACAGGGACGCACCGATCGTGGAGGCCGCCTCCCCGGTGTTCCTGGACCACCCCGATCGCCTTGCCGGCCGGCGCGCGAGATCGTCGATCCGCGGCCCTACACGGTCGGCACGATCACCGAGACGTTCCGGAGATACCCGGAGATCGGCACGCTGCTGCCGGCCATGGGGTACGGCGAGGAACAGATCGCGGACCTGCAGGCGACGATCAACACGGTGCCGTGCGATGTCGTGGTGATCGGCACCCCGATCGACCTGACCCGGGTCCTGAAGATCGAGAAGCCGACGGTGCGCGTTCGCTACGAGCTGCAGGAGATCGGGCAGCCGGACCTGGCGGAGCTCATGAACGCCAGGCTGCGCGTCCCGGCGGTCGCCTGACGCCGGGCCCGAACGTTGATGCGTGCCGGGCTGGCATCTGGAGGATAATCGGGGCGCCTGCCGGGATTCCGGCGTGTTCGCCCGGGGGGGCTCCCCGGGGCGCGGATTACTGCCGAAATCCGCGCGGTACTGGGCTTGCGAACCCGGGTGGGTCACGGGGAGTCGTTCGCATGAAGATCGATCGCAACGTGCAGCAGTGCCGCTGGGCTGAGGCGACCCTGTTCCTGGCCGCACCGCAGTGGCTCGACGCGTGGGACTATCCCTGGAGCTGCCGCTCGTCGGGCAGCTTCCGTCCGATCCCGGATACCCGGGTGTGCCGCACGTGCGAGCGCTGGCAGGCCCGCGACCGCGCGGACAGCTGCTGCTGCTCGAACGAGGAGTGCCGGTAGCGTTTCTCCCGGCGAACTCCCGTGTCCCAGCGGCCCGTCTCTCAACGGGGCTGCTGCGGGGCCCGATACAGAATGACCTCGGCGCGCTCCAGGGTGACCAGCCCCTCGGTCACCATCGCGTCGAGATCCGGCAGGAAGGCCTCGATCTTCTCCGCTGAGTCCACGATCTCGATCAGCACCGGCAGATCCTCGGACAGGCGAAGAATCTTCGCGGTGTGCATCCGGCTGTGGGCGCCGAATCCCATGAATCCCTTCCACGCCGTCGCCCCGGCGAGCCCGCGGCGGCGCGCCTCTTCGACGATCGCTTCGTACAGCGGTTTGCCATGCCACCGATCGCTTTCGCCGATGAAGATGCGGAGCAGCTTGCCCTCGGTTGGAATCGACACGTTGAACCTCGCTAGCCGATGCGCGTCAGCACGTAGCCCGCCCAGAGCGCGGCGAATCCGGCCAGCACCTGCCCGGCGGCGTTGGCGAATGCCGCGCCCGCCTGCCCGTCACGCATCAGCGAGAACGTCTCGTAGGTGAACGACGAGAAGGTGGTAAAGCCGCCAAGAATCCCCACGAGCAGGAACACGCGTACCGGCGGCAGCACCAGGGCACGCTCCTCCGATACGCCCGCGAGGAGACCGAACGCGAGGCAGCCCATCACGTTGACGACGAACGTTCCGTAGGGAAAGGTGGAGGGAGCGACGTGGTGCACGGCACCGGCGAGCAGATATCGCGACGCCGAGCCAATGGCGCCGCCGAGCGCCACGAGCGCGACATGCCTCCAGAGCATGCCTGCTATCGTAACAGGAAGGCGAAAGCGGCCGAACGGCCTAGCGCATCGTCAGCAGCCGGGGGCGCCAGCCCTGGCGCCGAAAATCCTGCTGTTCCTGGAGATACCCGTCGATGAAGGGGGTGGGACGGTCGAAGCGACGCACTCGCGTCTGCCCGCCTGACACCGTGACTTCGTACACGAACGTGCCGTCAGGCGCCTTGCGGACCTCGCAGGCCATGACATCGTCGTTGCGTTCCAGAAACCAGACCATAGCGTACCGAAGTACTGCAACGGTTGGGCCGCCCGGCGCCTCGCGGTTTTACGGGGGTTTCGAGACCTCTGGACGGGCGTGTGCGTGCGGTCGCGCGCCGTCCGCACACCTATGAGCGCGCGGCGGCGCGGGCATGCCGCCGCAGCCGCGGGAACGCAACCGGCGGAATGCGTTTGAGCTCGGCGCCCGCCGAGTGGCGCAGCCACAGGGAAACAGCCGCGGACCCGGCGGTCGATCCGAGGAAGATGAGCCCGATCGTGTGATACGCGAGGGCAACGGCGCCAACCACCGGCCAGATCGGCGCGTCGTCGGCCCGCGCGACGAGCGCGCCACCGGCCGCCGCCACCACGAGGTCCAGGCCGGCAGCCGCGAGCCGGGAACGCCGCGCGAGCAGCGACTCACGGCCGGAGTCGGGCTTCGGCGCCGCCGGAGCGGATGGCGCGCGGCGCCGATCCTCGAGCGGTTCCACGAGATCCTCCTGCCACTCGGACTCGAGCCCCAGCAGCTCCGCCTCGGCGCGGAGAATGTGCCCGCGCCGGCGGTCGCCGTTCGGGAAGCACCGGCAGAATTCATCGACCGTGCTCTCGGGATCCATGCCGATCGCTCGCGCGTACTCGCGGATGAACGCGCGCGCGAAGATGCCGGACGGCCAGCGCGAGACATCGTTCCGTTCGAGCGCCGCCCAGAGTTCCACGTCCACGTTGGTGCGGTCGGCGAGGTGTTCGAGCGAGATGCCGCGCTGTTCCCGGATGCGGCGCAGGTTCGGTCCGAAGCGGTCGCGTGCGCTCATGGCCGAGCTGTTTGGAGCAAGAGGTCTGCCAACCGGTTTGCGGCGTAGATGCGCCATTTCGCCGGCCGTGTGGTCACCGGCCGACGCGATTCTGCACAGCGATTACAAAAAGGCGAAGCGAACCTGAACAGGGCCGCGCGAACTTTTTCGCCCGGGCATGCGTCCCTTAGTGTCATGCAGGACATCCGGTTTGCCCTTCGTCTCCTCTTGCGCGAACGATCGTTCGCCCTGACCACGGTGCTCACGCTGGGCGTCTGTCTCGCCGCGAACATCGCGATCTTCAGCGTGGTCAACGCCGTCCTGCTCAATCCGCTGCCGGTGCCCGAATCGGATCGACTCGTGCTGATGCACAACAGCTACCCGAAAGCGGGGGCGCCGGAGGGGTCCACCGCGGTCCCCGACTATTTCGATCGCCTCGCGGCCATCACCGCGTTCGACCAGCAGGCGATGTATCGCGTCATGGGGTTCGACGTGGGCGAGCGCGGGAATCCGCAGCGCATGCGCGGGATGATCGTGACCCCGTCGTTCTTCGCGCTGGTGGGCGTGAACCCGCACCTGGGGCGGCCGCTCGTCCACGCGGACGCGCAGCAGGGGCACGACCGCAAGGTCGTGCTCAGTGCGGCAGTCTGGCGCGATCAGTTCGCGCGCGACCCGGCCGTCGTCGGACGCGATCTCCGCATCGACGGCGAGCCGTACACGATCGTGGGCGTGATGCCCGAGTCGTTTCGCTTCATCGATCACGAGGTGAAGCTCTGGATCCCCAAGTGGTTCACACCCCAGGAGCGCTCGGATGACTCGCGGCACAGCAACAACTGGACGTATCTGGGGCGCCTCAAGCCGGGCGCGACCGTCGAGCAGGCCCAGGCGCAGGTCGATGCGCTGAACGCCGCGAATCTTCAGAAATTCCCCGAGCTTCGCGACGTCCTCGTCAATGCCGGGTTCCGCACCATCGCCACGGGTTTCCGACAGTACCTGGTGCGTGACGTGCGGAGCGTCCTCTACCTGCTCTGGGGAGCGGTCGCGTTCGTGCTGGTGATCGGCTGCGTGAACGTCGCCAATCTCTCGCTCGTCCGATCGACCGTGCGCCTGCGGGAGCTGGCCACGCGCATGGCGCTCGGCGCCGGCCGCTGGCGCATGGCGCGGCAGCTCCTGACGGAGAGCATCGTACTGACGTGCGCCGCCGGAGTGGTCGGCTGGTTCCTCGGAGTCTGGGCGGTCGGCGGCTTCAGGGCGCTCGGCCTCGAAGGCCTGCCGCGAGGCGGGGAAGTGGCGATCGACGCGACGGCCGTCGCGTTCACCGCCGGTCTCGTCCTGCTGGTCGGCCTCGCCACCGGTGGCATCCCGCTCGCGCACGTTCTCGGCGCGAACGTCAACGAGGTGCTGCGCCAGGAAGGAAGGTCGGGAACGGCCACGCGCGCGACGCGCGCGATCCGGCACTCGCTGGTGGCCGCCGAGGTCGCACTCGCCTTCCTGCTGCTGGTCGGCGCGGGCCTGCTGCTGGCGAGCTTCCAGCGCGTGCTGGAGGTCGAACCGGGCTTCGACCCCCGCGGTGTGCTGACGGCGTCGGTGGCGATGCCGGCCTCGCGCTACGGGAACGAGGCGGCTCGCGTCGCCTTTGTCGACCGCGCGCTGCATGACGTCCGGCGGCTGCCCGGCGTGCAGGCCGCCGGCGTCACATCGAGCATTCCCTTCGGCGGCAGCTACTCCGACAGCGCGATCCTGGCCGAGGGCTACGCCATGGCGCCCGGCGAGTCGATCATCGCGCCAAACCGGATCCTCGTCTCACCGGGCTACTTCGAGGCGATGCGCATCGCGCTGGTCAGGGGGCGGCTGTTCGACGCGCGCGACACCTTGACGTCGACGCGCGTGGCGATCGTGGACGAGGATTTGGCCCGGCGCTTCTGGAAGGGACGCGATCCGGTTGGCAAGCGCCTGTATCTGCCGAGGTCGGCGGAGGACCTGGTGGCTCCGGGACCGAACGCGATCTGGCTGACGGTGGTCGGTGTCGTCGAGAACGTCAAGCTCCAGGCGCTCGTGGGCGGCGACAGGCGGTTCGGCGCCTACTACTTCCCGTTCGCGCAGGCCGGAACCGAAAACGTCACGTTCGCCCTCCGCACCACAGGCAGTCCTGAATCGCTCCTGCCCGCGCTGCGCGCCCGTGTCGCGGCGCTCGATCCCGACATGCCGGTGTACTCGACGTACTCGATGGAGGAGCGGATGTCTCGCTCGCTGACCGATCGCCGCACCCCCGTGGTGCTCGTGCTCGGGTTCGCCGGCGTGGCGCTGCTGCTCTCGTCGATCGGCATCTACGGCGTGTTGAGTTACCTGGTGACCCAGCGCACGAAGGAGATCGGCATCCGTCTCGCGCTCGGCGGCACCACGCGCGACATCCTCGCGCTCATCGTCCGCGAAGGGCTCGTCGTCGTCGGCGTCGGCTTTGCCGCGGGGATGAGCGGCGCGCTGGCGTTGCGGCGCGCGCTCGAGGCGCAGCTGTACGGCATCACGGCGACCGACCCGGCCGTGTACGGGCTGGTCGCACTGATTCTTGGCGCGGTGGCGCTCGCCGCCTGCCTGTTGCCGGCGTGGCGCGCCGCGAGGGTGAGCCCCTCAGTGGCTCTATAAGGGGGACAGTCACACTTTCCGAAGCCGCGGCTTCGGAAAGTGTGACTGTCCCCCTTATTCTGCCTGCCGGAATTCCGGCGCCTCCAGCTCCCGCCGGCCGGCCGGTGGCGGAACGCCGCCGAACGGCCGAAAAGACGCAGTAAATCCACCGGTCTTCTGGGATTGTCACTGGTATCGTGCTTGCGAAGCACCTCGGGAGGAGTTCCCTGTCATGTTGCTGCGCGACGAAGACATTTTCGATTATCACGAGTTCCCGCGTCCCGGAAAGCTCGAGGTCGTCACCTCGAAGCCGTGCCTGACGCAGCGCGACCTTTCAATGGCCTACACGCCTGGCGTGGCGCGGCCGTGCCTCGCCATCGAGCGGGATCCGGAGGCGGCCTATCGCTACACCGGGAAGGGCAACCTCGTGGCCGTCGTCACCAACGGTACCGCCGTGCTCGGTCTTGGCGACATTGGCGCGCTGGCCGGCAAGCCGGTGATGGAAGGCAAGGGGGTGCTGTTCAAGCGCTTCGCCGACGTGGACGTCTTCGACATCGAGCTGAACACGAAGGATCCGCAGGAGATCGTCCGGATCGTCAAGGCGCTCGAGCCCACCTTCGGTGGCATCAACCTCGAGGACATCGCCGCGCCCGACTGTTTCTACATCGAAGAAACGCTCAAGCGCGAGATGAGCATCCCGGTGTTCCACGACGACCAGCACGGCACCGCGATCATCTCTGGCGCCGCGCTCCTCAACGCGCTCGAGATCGCGCGCAAGAAGATCGACCAGGTGAAGGTCGTCTTCGTCGGCGCGGGTGCGGCGGGCATCGCGTGCGCGGAGATGTACGTCACGCTCGGCGTCAGGCGCGAGAACATGCTGCTCGTCGACACGAAGGGGGTCGTCCACAAGGGGCGCACCGAGAAGATGAACCCCTACAAGCAACGCTTTGCCGTCGAGACGAAGCTGCGGACGCTGGCGGAGGCCATCAAGGGAGCCGACGTGTTCGTCGGCGTCTCCCAGAAGGACCTGCTCACGGCCGACATGCTGAAGACCATGGCGAACGACCCGATCGTGCTCGCGATGGCGAACCCGGATCCGGAGATCGCGTACGACCTGGCCATCGCCACGCGCCGCGACGTCATCATGGCGACCGGGCGCTCGGACTACCCGAACCAGGTGAACAACGTCCTCGGGTTCCCGTTCATCTTCCGCGGCGCGCTGGACGTACGCGCGAGCACGATCAACGAGCCGATGAAGCTGGCGGCGGCCCGCGCGCTCGCGGACCTCGCCAGGGAAGACGTCCCCGACGGCGTGCTGAAGGCGTACGGGCTCGAGACCCTCGGCTTCGGGCGCGACTACCTGATCCCGAAGCCGTTCGATCCGCGCGTGCTGCTGCGCGAGGCGCCGGCGGTGGCGCAGGCGGCGATCGACAGCGGCGTCGCCCGGCGGCCGATCGCGGATATGAGCGCCTACATCGAGTCGCTCGAGCGGATCCTGGGGCCGTCGCGCAAGGTCGTGCGGCTCATGGTGGAGAAGGCGAAGGCGACACCGGCGCACCGCATCGTCTTCCCGCAAGGGGAGCACCATTCCGTGCTGCACGCCGCGCGCGCCGTCGCGGACCAGGGGATCGCCACGCCGATCCTCATCGGCGACCCGAAAAAGATCGCGACCGAAATGGAGCAGCTCGGGCTCGACTCCCGGTTGTTCCAGATCATCGAGCCGAACGGCTCCGCGCGGCGCGAGCAGTACGCGGCGGAGCTGTACCGGCTCCGCGAGCGGAAGGGCATCACGCCGGCACGGGCACACCAGCTGATGACCGATCCGACCTATTTCGGCCTGATGATGCTGCGAGCCGGCGAGGCCGACGCGTTTGTCGGCGGCCTGGACCGCCGCTACCCCGACACGATCCGTCCGGCGCTCGAGATCATCGGGCTGCGCGACGACGTGAAGCGGTTGTCTGCGGGGCACCTGCTGATCTTCAGGGACCGGCAGTTTTTCTGCGCCGACACGATGATCAACATCGAGCCCTCCGCCGACGAGCTGGCCGAGATCGCCTGGCTGGCGGCCGACGCGGCCACCTTCTTCGGCATCGAGCCGAAGGTCGCCATGCTCGCCTTCGGCAGTTTCGGCTCGGTGCGCCATCCCAACGCGGAGAAGGTCGCGCGTGCCGTGCAGATCGTGCGGCAGCGGCGGCCTGACATCACCATCGACGGCGAGATGCACCTCGAGGTGGCGGTCACGCCCGAGATCGCGCGCGAGCAGCACCCGCACTCGCAAATCCAGGGCGATGCCAACGTGCTCGTCTTCCCGGACCTCGCCGCGGGCAACATCGGCTACCAGCTCGCGCGGCGCATCGGGCGCTCCGAGGTGCTGGGGCCCGTGCTGCTCGGCATGCGCCAGCCGATCACCGTGCTGCCGCCGACGGCGACCACAACCGAGATCGTCAACGCCGCGACGATTGCCGCCGCGCTCATCCCGGCAGTCGCCGGACGCCGCGAGGCGGCGGAGGTCGGCGTGTAACTCACAGGACAAGGCACGAGGCACGAGGCAGCAGGCACGAGGGTCAGACCTTGTGCCTTGTGACTGCTGCCCTGAGCCTATACGGGTGTTTCCTGCATCAGCGCGAGCGTATTCCCCTCGCTGTCCTGGAAGAACGCCATCCACACTTCACGGTCCGGGAGTTTCGCGATCAGGTGAGGCTCCCGGACGAAGTTCACACCCCTGGCGCCGAGCGCCGTCCGCATCGCGTGGATGTCGTCCACGGCGAAATAGAGGACGGATCCGGGGTGGTCGATCTCGCCTTCGCCGCTCGCGAGCATCAGGCGCACACCTCCGCAGTCGAAGAACGCCAGGCCCGGTGGGGCGTCGAACAGGAATTTCAGCCCAAGCACGTCGCGGTAAAATGCGGTGGCGCGCGGTACGTCCACCGCGCGCATCGAGATCTGCTGGAGGCGTGACAGCCCCCCGATCGTTGCGGTCATGAAGTCCCCCCATTCAACAGGACATCCGTATCGCCACCCGCTGGCGATGAGCGTTCGCGATCCGCTGCAGGCCTCCGTCGAGCCGCAACCATCTGCATGGGAGCGCCAGCCCGGCCGCGATCCGTCCGTCATTGTGCGCCGGCTCGTGACCGAGACACTCGCGATCTTCGCGATCGCGGCGCGATGACTGTCGAGCTTGGTTATGGTCTCGGCGCGCGCGGCGATCAAAATCGACCCGTTGACCGCATTGCAGGTGGACCGGCGCCTGATCGCTCCGTATATACTGCGGCACAGGAGCTGGCTTCATGAACGCCGTGCCGCACGACCGTGGGGCGCTCGTGTTGCTCGTCGAGGACGATCGGGACGGCCGTGAGATGTTTGCGGCCGGCTTCCAGTCATTCGGCTTCCGCGTCGAGCAGGCGCACAACGGACTCCAGGCACTCGCCAAAGCGATTGAGCTTCAGCCGGACATCATCGTGACGGACCTGGCGATACCGGGTATCGACGGCCTGCAGTTGTGCAAACGGCTCCGAGAAGATCCACGCACCGAGCACATTCCCATTGTCGGGATCACCGGGTATGCGTCCTTTGCCGCGGAGCCGGGTCGCGCAACGCGCGCGGGCTGCGACGCAGTGTATGTGAAGCCGTGTCCACCAGACATCGTGATTGCCGAGATGAACCGCCTCCTGGCGGCCGCCAGGCGCGCCTGAAACCCGTCGTCCTCCTCGTCGAGGATTACGCGGACGCGCGGGAGATGTACCGGGAGTACCTGCTGTTTGCGGGCTTCGCCGTGGAGACGGCGGAAAACGGCGAGGAGGCGCTCGTCAAGGCGCGCGAGCTGGACCCCGACATTGTTCTCATGGATCTGTCGCTGCCGGTCCTCGACGGCTGGGAGGCGACACGACGCCTCAAGACGGATGACGAAACGGCGCACCTGACCGTCGTCGCGCTGAGCGCACACGCGATGGCCGCCGAGCAGCACCGCGCCGCCGAGGCCGGCTGCGATGGGTTCATCGCGAAGCCGTGTCTGCCCGAGCAGCTCGTGAGCGAGCTGAGCCGCCACCTCGACGCCGTGCCCCCGGTGCGCCGGAAGCGTTCGACGAAGCGTCAGCGGCGGCCGACCCGCGCAGCCGCTCCTTCTGTTTCTTGACACGACTGATGCGCGCCTGGTAGTCGGCCCACTGCCGCGCATCGTGGCCGTAGACATCGCGGAAGAAGTACGCCGCGCCTCCTTCATCGGCGCGCGCCGTCCAGTACATCAGGTGCACGGGAACCGGCCGCGGCAGCCGCACGTGTTGTTCCTCGCCGCTGTTCATCGCCTGCCGGATGTTCCCGCCGCCCCATCGCGCATCGCTCCCGAGCAGGTACTCCGCGAGCCGCACCGGGTTTTCAACGCGAACGCACCCATGGCTGAGCGCGCGGTTGCTCTTCGAGAACAGCGAGACGGCCGGCGTGTCGTGCAGGTACACGTCGAAATCATTCGGAAAGAGAAACTTCACCAGGCCGAGCGAATTCGCCGTTCCAGGCCGCTGCCGGAACCGATAAGGAAAGCCGTTCCCCTCCTCGTCGGTTGACGCGTGCCCGTACCAGTCAATCGTCGACGGATCGACGACCTCTCCCGACGTGGAGACGACCTCGAGGTTGTTGCGCTCGAGATAGCCGGGATCGCTCAGAACCGCCGGCAGCGTTTCCTCCGCGGCGATGCTCGACGGCACGTTCCAGAACGGCGCAAAGACGATCGTCGTCATCGTGTCGCTGAAGATCGGAGTCGGCTTGTCGCTCGCGCCGACAACCACCTTCATCGGCAGGATGACGCGCCCCTGCTCCCACACCTCGAGGTGATACTCGGGGACGTTCACGCGGATGTGCCGTTCGCCGAGGTCCCGCGGAAACCAGCGCCATCGCTCCATGTTCAACTCGATCTGCCGGATGCGCATCGCGACCGGCACGTTCATCGCCGCCACCGTCTCGCGCGTGAGGACCGGTTCCTGCGCCAGCCCATGACGCGCGCGGAACTGCCGGACTCCATCCTGCAACGCCGCATCGTAGGACTGTGGTGGACGTTCGGCGCAGCGTTCCGGCAGGTCGCCGGTGACCGCCAGCCGCCTGGCGAGGGCGGCCAGGTGCGGGCTGCGCTGTTCCGGCTTCAGCGCCAGCGAAGCCGGCAGCGTTGGCCAGCCACCGGCCTGCGCGATCGCCAGGTAGCGTTCGCGGGCCTCGGCCAGGCGCCGGTACTCGTCGTGACTCGGAGCGAGCGCTCGCAGCGATTCGTCAACGGTGCCGTGGTCAACCGCTGCTCTCAGCGAGGGCAGCAGGTCAATGGGTCGCGGCTTGATCCGCCACATCGGGTCGGCATGCGGTCGCACGGTGACGCCGTTGGCGAGGTCGCTCGCATAGGCGAGCCACGCGGCGGTCAGGCGCAGATCGGTCGGAGCGATCGCCTCCGGATCGAAGCCGTCAGGGCCCAGCAGGCGCGTGCGCACCTGCGAGCGGGCGTGCGAGAGCGGGCCCAGATCGTAGAGTTCAGGGTCCAGGCCATCGCGCGTGGCTCCGTCAATCGCGCCGAGGAGCGCATCGAGCTGCTTCCGCGGGCGCGTCCCCTCTATCCATGCCGGCTGATATCGCCGATCGGCGTAGAACTTCCGCAGGGTCTTCCAGATCGTTGCGCCGTCGTGGTGAGCGGTGACGTACGCCGGCGCGCGCTGCGAGAGCGCTTTCTGTAACTCGGCTGACGCGATCCGTGTGGCGTCCTGTTGCGCCTCCCTCGAGCACGCGCTGAGCAACCCTATGCCCATCAGTACGATCGCAAACCGCGGCATGCGCGCCATTCAGGCCTTGTGCCTCCCCATGGCGTGCGTAGCAAGAGCAGCGCCACAGGAACGGCGCTGACGGAGGGGGCGGCTAGACGCCGTAGGTTGACCGCTTCCGTGCCTGCAGCACGCGCGAGGGCAGCGCGTGGCCGACCTTCTCTTCGATGAAGAGCGACGCGTTCACCAGCGCGTCGAGATCGACGCCGGTCTCGACCCCCAGGCCGTCGAGCATGTACATCAGGTCTTCCGTCGCGAGGTTGCCCGTCGCCCCGGGCGCGTAGGGACAACCGCCGAGGCCGCCCGCAGAGGCGTCGAAGGTACGGACCCCGAGATCGATCGCGGTCAGTACGTTGGCGAGCGCCGTGCCGCGGGTGTCGTGCAGGTGGAGGGCGACTCGCCCGCCCGGCGCGTCGGAGAAGATGCGCGGGAGCAGCGATCGAATCTGCGCCGGGTGCGCGACGCCGATCGTGTCGCTGACGGCGACCTCGTAGGCGCCGAGCGCCAGGAGGCGCGCGACGAGCGTGGCGACGCGCGCCGGATCGACCGCTCCTTCGAACGGGCACCCGAAGGCCGTGGAGAGGTAGGCGCGCACCCGCAGGCCGCGCGCGCGCGCCGCCGAGGACACCGCCGCGTACGTCTCGAGCGATTGGCCGATTGTCTGGTTGATGTTCCGCTGGCTGAAGCTCTCCGATGAGGCGGCGAAGATCGCGATGTCGTCCGCGCGCGCCGCCGCTGCCCGCTCGAGTCCCTGCAGGTTGGGCGCGAGCGCGGTGTAGCGCACGCCAGGGCGGCGGCGGATGCCGGCGAACACCGCGCCGGCATCCGCCATCTGCGGCACCCACTTCGGGCTGACGAACGCGGAGACCTCGATGACGGGGAGCCCCGCCGCGGAGAGCCGGTCCACGAACGCGATCTTGTCGGCCGTCGTGACCGGTGACGCTTCGTTCTGGAGGCCATCGCGCGGCCCGACCTCGACGACGGTGATCTTCATTCGATTTCAACCAGCGTCACGCCCGGCTGGACGAGGTCGCCCGGCCCGCAGTTGACAGCCGTAACGGTCCCATCGTGCGCGGCGCGGAGCGGCAGCTCCATCTTCATCGCCTCGAGCGTCACGACGGTCTGCCCGTGGGAGACACGGTCGCCGACGGCAACCGGCACGCCGATGACCGTGGCCGGCATCGGCGCGGCCAGCATCTCATGGCCCGCCGACCGCCGGCGCCGCGGCGCGGGCGCCGCGGTTGCAATCTCCCACACCTCCCCTTCGCAGAACGCCCACTGCCGATCTTTTGTGGCTGCCACAAAAATCCGGCGCTGCCGGCCGGCCTCATCCGTGACGATGAGCTCGGACGGGCTGATTGCGGTGACGTTCACCGCCACCCTCGCACTCTCTGCCACGGATCGAGGGCGCCATTCACCGGCTCAGGAAGGGGGACAGTCCCACTTATCCCGCGCGATAAGTGGGACTGTCCCACTTCCGCCGCGCGGGCCAGCGCCGCCCGTACGAATGGAGGCGGGTCCGTTCGGGCAGGCGCCAGATCCCGCCACCGTTCGTCGATCGACCGCGTGTGCAGCCGTCCACTCCGGAACTCGTCGTCGGCGAGCAGCCGGAGGAGAAACGGGATGTTGGTGCGGACGCCGAGGATGGGGAATTCGTGGAGCGCGGCGATCGCACGGGCGATCGCCGCGTTCCGCGTTTCGGCGTGTACGATGAGCTTCGCGAGCAGCGGGTCGTACTGCACCGGCACTTCGCTCCCCTCGACAACGCCGGAATCGACGCGGATGCCAGGACCGCTGGGTTCGCGATACACCAGCAGCCGCCCGGCCTGCGGCAGGAACTCCTGCGACGGATCCTCCGCATAGAGGCGGCACTCGATCGCATGCCCGCGGCGTTCGAGGTCTGCCTGCGCCCACGGCAACGGTTCGCCGGCCGCGACGGCGAGCTGGGCCTGCACCAGGTCACGCCCCGTGATCGCCTCGGTCACCGGATGCTCGACCTGCAGCCGGGTGTTCATCTCGAGGAAGTAGAAGCGCGCCGAGTCTCCCTCGCCCTCGACCAGGAATTCGACGGTCCCCGCGTTCCGATACTGCGCCGCCTTCGCCGCCGCCACGGCGGCGGCCCCCATCGCCTGGCGCACGCGGTCGGTGAGGGCCGGTGAAGGACTTTCTTCGAGGATCTTCTGATGCCGGCGCTGCGCCGAACACTCGCGCTCGAACAGGTGTACCGCGTGGCCGTGAGCGTCTGCAAAGACCTGGATCTCGACGTGGCGCGCCCGCTCGATCAAACGCTCGACGTACAGCGTGCCGTCGCCAAACGCCGCGGCCGCCTCGCGCCGGGCCGCGGCCACCAGTTCCGGCGCCTCGCGTTCGCCGGCGATCCGCCTCATGCCCTTGCCGCCCCCGCCCGCGGCCGCCTTCACGAGCGCCGGGAAGCCCACCTTCCGGAGCGCCGCGACGATGCCGGGATCATCCTGGCGCGCGGGTGTTTCCCCGGGGACAACGGGGATGCCGGCGCGCTGCATCAGCTCGCGCGCCGCTATCTTCGAACCCATCAGGGCGATCGCCGATGCCGGCGGCCCGATGAAGGTGAGGCCCGCCCGCTCGCAGGCGCTCGCGAACGCCGTGTTTTCGGAGAGAAACCCGTACCCGGGATGGACGGCGTCCGCCGCGCAGGCGCGCGCCGCGTCGAGAATCCGGTCGATCCGCAGGTAGCTCTCGGCGGCCGGCGCCGGCCCGATCGCGACGGCGCGATCCGCGGCGCGCGTGTGCGGCGCCCCGGCGTCGAGCTCGGAGAAGACGGCGACCGATTCCAGGCCCCGCTCGCGGCATGCCCGGATCACGCGCAGCGCGATCTCGCCCCGATTCGCCACCAGGACGCGTTGCACGACTACGACGCGCTCCAGTCCGGCTTCCGCTTCTCGAGGAACGCGCGCATCCCCTCCTGGCCTTCCTTGGAGACGCGCTGCTGCGCAATCGTGTCGCTCGTGAGCCCGATGACGTTGTCCGGCATTTCGCACGCGACCCGCCGGATCAGGTCTTTCGCGAGCGCCATCGCGGTGGGGCCGGAGGACACCAGGTCGCCGACCAGCGCCTCGATCCGGTCCTCGATCTTCGCGCTGCTCTCAACGTAGTGCACCAGGCCGATCTCGCGCGCGCGCGCGGCAGAGAAGCGGGCGCCGGTCAGGAACAGCTCGCGCGCCGCGGACCGGCCGATCTTCGCCACTACGTAGGGCGCAATGACGGCAGGGAGAATCCCGAGCTTCACCTCGGTAAACCCGTATACCGCAGCCTCGTCCGACACGACGATGTCCGCCACGGCGGCCAGGCCGGCGCCGCCGCCGAGCGCGGCGCCGTGGACTTTCGCGACGACCGGCCGCGGGAGCGTGTCCAGCTCGTGGAACATGATGGCGAGCCGCGAGGCATCGAGCGAGTTCTGCTCGCGCGAGTACGCGACCATTCGTGACATCCAGTTCAGGTCCGCGCCCGCGCAGAACACGCTCCCGGCCCCCTGCAGCACGACCACGCGCGTCTCGCGCCGCGCGCCGATCGCGCGCGCGGCGTCGGTCATCCTTTCGATCAGTTCGTCGTTGAACGCGTTGCGCACCTCCGGCCGGTTCAGGGTCAGGCGGGTGACGGCGCCGTCGTGACGGATGTCGAGCATCGCTACATCCTGAACACGCCAAAGCGGGCGGGAGGCACCGGGGCATTCCAGGCCATCGAGATCCCCAGCGCGAGGGCCTGCCGCGTCTGCGCCGGATCGAGGATCCCGTCGTCCCACAGGCGTGCGGTGGAGTAGTACGGCGAGCCCTCGCGCTCGTACTTCTCCAGGATCGGGCCGCGGATCGCCGCCTCGTCGCCGCTGGCAAACGGGCGCCCTTCGCGCGCGAGCTGGTCGCGCTTCACCGTGGTCAGGACACCCGCGGCCTGTTCTCCTCCCATCACGGAGATCCGCGCGTTCGGCCACATCCACAGCAGCCGCGGCTCGTAGGCGCGGCCGCACATCCCATAGTTGCCCGCACCGAACGAGCCCCCCGCGATGACGGTGAACTTCGGCACGACGGAGTTCGCCACGGCGTGCACCATCTTCGCGCCGTCCTTCGCGATGCCGGCGCGCTCGTACTGCTTGCCGACCATGAAGCCGGTGATGTTCTGCAGGAAGATCAGGGGGACGCCGCGCATGTTGCACAGCTCGATGAAGTGCGCGGCCTTGAGCGCCGACTCGGAAAACAGCACGCCGTTGTTGGCGAGAATGCCGACGAGGAATCCGTGCAGCCGCGCGAAGCCGGTCACGAGCGTGCTGCCGTAGCGCTCCTTGAACTCGTCGAACCGGGAGCCGTCCACGAGGCGCGCGATGACTTCGTGCACGTCGTAGGGCTTCCGCACGTCTGCGGAGACGATCCCGTAGATCTCCTCCGGATCGTACCGCGGCTCTTCCGGCGTCGTCACCTCGGGCAGCGTCTTCCGCGTGTGCAGCGTGGACACGATCGTGCGCGCGATGTGCAACGCGTGCTCGTCATCGTCCGCGAAGTAATCGGCGACCCCTGAGAGGCGGGTGTGCACGTCCGCGCCGCCGAGGTCCTCGGCGCTGACTTCCTCGCCGGTTGCGGCTTTCACGAGCGGTGGCCCGCCCAGGAAGATCGTTCCGGTCCCCTTGACGATGATCGTCTCGTCGGACATCGCCGGGACGTACGCACCCCCGGCCGTGCAGGAGCCCATGACCACGGCTATCTGCGGGATTCCCTCCGCCGACATGCGCGCCTGGTTGAAGAAGATCCGGCCGAAGTGCTCCCGATCCGGGAACACCTCTGCCTGCAGCGGCAGGAAGGCGCCGCCCGAGTCGACCAGGTACACGCAGGGCAGCCGGTTCTCCAGACCGACCTGCTGCGCCCGGACGTGTTTCCTGACGGTCAGCGGATAGTACGTGCCACCTTTCACCGTCGCGTCGTTGGCGACGATCAGCACCTCGCGCCCGCTCACGCGCCCGACGCCGGTGACGATCCCGGCCGACGGCGCATCATTGTCGTAGAGGTCCCACGCTGCAAGCGGCGACAGCTCGAGGAACGGGGAGTCCGGGTCGAGCAGCCGCTCGATACGTTCCCGCACGGGCAGCTTGCCCTGCTCGCGGTGGCGCTGGACGTATTTTGCGCCCCCTCCCTCGCGCGCGCGCGCCAGCCGCTCCCGGAGGTCGCGCACGAGCCCCTCCATCCGCGCGCGGTTCTGGCGGAATTCGGGCGATCCGGGGTCGATATGGGTGTCGAGGACGTCCATCAGCTGGGAAGCCGCTCGAGGGGCCGCGGGTGGACCGCGCAGGACATGCGCGAATTATAGTATTTCCGATGGGTTTCGAGGCGGCCCGCGAATGGATGGTCGCCACGCAGATCGAGGGTCGCGGTGTGCGCGACCCTCGCGTGCTCGCGGCGATGCGCGCCGTGCCGCGCCACCTGTTCGTGCCGCCGGGCAGCGAGGCGTCGGCGTACGAGGACCGGCCGCTCGCGATCGGCGAAGGGCAGACGATCTCGCAGCCGCTGATGGTGGCGATCATGACCGAGGCCCTGCGTCCTTCGGCCGGGGATCGCGTGCTCGAAGTGGGAACCGGTTCGGGATACCAGGCGGCCGTCCTCGCGGCGCTCGTCCGCGAGGTGGTGAGCCTCGAGCGACACGAAACGCTCGCCGCGCACGCGCGCCGCGCGTTGGCCGAGTCGGCGGCGGCCAACGTGCGCGTCATCGTCGGCGACGGCAGCGAAGGACTGCCGTCCGAAGCCCCGTTCGACGGGATCATCGTGACAGCCGGCGCACCGTCGGTGCCCGAGCCGCTGAAGGCTCAGCTCGCCGAAGGAGGCCGCCTCGTCATTCCCGTCGGCTCCCATCATCAGCAAGTGCTCACCATCCTGACACGGCACGGCGACGAATTCAGGATGGAATCAAGGGACGCCTGCGCGTTCGTGCCCCTTCTGGGCCGGTTCGGTTGGCAATCCACGCCGGATCTTTAACTTCCGCGCACCCGGTGGGTTCTGGCGTGACATATTTGTCTCCACACTTGACAGCATTTGCGGCTGTGTATAATCTTCCAACGCTTCAAGCCAACATGTTGCGCCTTGAGCGTTTGCCTTGAAGACAGTTTCGGGTGCTACGATGACGACCAAACGCAAATTCCGCGTCCTGGCGATCGACGATGAGCCGCAGATGATCGACTGGCTCAAGATCATCCTCGAGCAGGAAGGCTACGAGGTACGGACGGCGATGGTCGGCGTGCGGGGTGAGGAGCTGTACAAGACCTGGCGGCCCGACGCCGTCGTCGTCGACATGATGCTGCCGGACATCGACGGTCTCGAGCTGCTCCGGCGGTTCAAGCAGGTCCCGAGCGACTGCGAAATGATCGTGGTTACGGGGCATCCCGCCCTCGACAAGGCGGTCGAGGCGGTGAAGGCCGGGGCTTTCGACTTCGTGGAAAAGTCCACCGACCCCGAGGCGCTGCTGACGCGGCTGCGACGCGCGCTCGAGCGCCGGACGCTGCTTGATGAAAACGAGGAACTGCGCCGCAAGCTGCGCGGCGAGTTCCGCTTCGAGAACATCATCGGCAAGAGCAAGAAGATGCACGAGCTGCTCGAGCTGGTCGCCAGCGTGGCGGGCAGCGACGCCAACATCCTCATCCAGGGGGAGAACGGCACGGGCAAGGAGCCCATCGCCAACGCGATCCACTACAACAGCAAGCGCGCGAAGGGGCCGTTCATCAAGATCAACTGCGCGGCGATTCCCAAGGACCTGATCGAGTCCGAGCTGTTCGGCTACAAGAAGGGCGCGTTCACCGGCGCGATGACGGACAAGGAAGGGCTCTTCGAGATGGCGGAGGGGGGCTCGCTGCTCCTCGACGAGATCGGAGAGATGCCGCCGTACCTGCAGACGAAGCTGCTTCGCGTCCTGCAGGAGCGTGAGTACCGGCCGATCGGCAGCGACCGGATCGTCCGGGTGGATTTTCGGCTCATCTGCGCGACCAACGTCGACGTCGATACGGCGCTGCGCGACGGCAAGCTGCGCGAGGACCTGTACTTCCGTATCAACACCATCACGCTGCGGGTCCCGCCGCTGCGCGAGCGGACCGAGGACATTCCGCTGCTGACGGAGTACTTCCGCGAGAAGTACAACAAGCGCCCCGACCGCAACCTGAAAGGGATCACGCCCGACGCGTATCACCTGTTGATCCGCCACCGGTGGCCCGGGAACGTGCGCGAGCTGGAGAACATCCTCGAGCGCGGCGTGCTCGTGGCCAAGTCGAGCGAGATCACCGTCAACGACCTGCCGGACACGATGCGCAGCGACTCGCAGACGCAGGCGGAGTTCACCATTCCGCCGCATCGCACGCTGGCCGAGATCGAGCGGATGGCGATCCTGCAGACGCTGCACCGCACGAACTGGAACAAGCAGGAGGCGGCGCAGATCCTCGGCCTGTACAGGCCGACGCTCTACAGCAAGATGAAGAAGCACGCCATCACGGATCCCGGCAAGGGCGCACGACGCGCCGTTTCGTAACGACGGCCGGGCGCTGACGGCCGACGCTTCTGGCCGTCGGCTCTGACGGGCGCACCCGAGGGCCTTTGGCCTTGACGATGATGCTACGTGCCGTGGCCGCGGTCGGAGACCTGTCGCTGTTCGGCGCGCGCGCCGTGGTCGCGGCGTTCCGGCCTCCGTTCGAGTTCAGGGAGATTTCGCGGCAGCTCTACGAGCTTGGCTTGCGCTCGGCGCCGCTCGTTGCCGTCGCGGGATTTGCCGTGGGGGTCGTGCTCTCCATGCACACGCGGGCGTCGCTCGAGCGGTTCGGCGCCGAATCGATGATTCCCGCGGGGCTGGCGATGGCGCTCGTCCGCGAGACCGGCCCGCTCACCTGCGGGCTGCTCCTGGCGGGCCGGATCGGTGCCGGCATCGGAGCCGAGCTGGGGGCGATGCGCGTCACCGAGCAGATCGACGCGCTCGAGGCCACCGCCGTCGATGCCTTCAAATACCTCGTCGTCACGCGCGCGATCGCGTGCGTGATCTCGGTGCCGATCCTGACCACCATCCTGAACTTCTCCGGCATCCTCGGGGGCTACGTGGCCGAGGCGGCCATTACGGGCATGTCGCTGCCGCTGTACGTGCGCCGCGCGTTCTCGTTGATCAACTACTCCGACTACGTGCCGGCGACACTGAAGACGATGGTGTTCGGCTACCTGATTGCCATCATTTCGTCCTACCTCGGGTACCAGACGACCGAAGGAACCGCGGGCGTGGGACGCGCCTCGACGCGCGCCGTGGTGCTCTCTTCGATCGGCCTCATCGCCATCAACGTCCTGCTCGTCAAGCTGATCTTCTTTTTCCTCCCCGGCTCCGGCGGCTGATGGGCGGCCAGACGACACCGGCCGCTCGGCTGGACGCGGTGACGAAGTCCTTCGGCCCGCGTCGCGTCCTGGACGGCGTCACCTTCGAGGTGGCCCAGGGCGAAGGCTTCTGCCTCCTCGGCCGCAGCGGAACCGGGAAGAGCCTCACGCTCAAGCACATCGTCGGGCTGGTGAAGCCCGACGAGGGCCGGGTGTTCGTCGAGGGCACCGAGATCACGCCGATGTCGAGCGCCGAGCTGACCCCGGTGCGCCGACGGATGGGCTTCGTGTTTCAGAATGGCGCGCTGTTCGACTCGATCTCGATCGGCGAAAACGTCGCCTTTGTCCTGCGCCGCCACACAAGGTTGAGCGACGCTGAGATTCGGAGCAGGGCGGCCGAGAAGCTGGCGCGCGTGGGGCTGGAGCGCGATTACGCCAAGCTGCCTGCCGACCTGTCCGGCGGGATGCGCAAGCGGGCCGGCCTGGCGCGCGCCCTGGCGTTGGATCCGCCGATCCTGCTCGTTGATGAGCCCAGCGCCGGGCTCGACCCCATCACCTCGGAAGAGATCGACGACCTGCTCCTGGACCTGAAAACCACGGAGGGCACCACGCTGATCGTCGTGACCCACAACATCCCCAGCGCGCGCAAGCTGGCCGACACCTTCGTCATGCTGCACGAAGGACGGATTGTGGCACGCGGCTCGGCCGAGGAGTTCGAAAAGAGCGACGACCCCCTGGTGAAATCTTTCATGCGTTCCACGCACGCGGGGTGAAAAAAGGGGTCGGGAGCCTTTTTCGGTCCCTCTCCCCGCTCCGAAAAAGGCTCCCGACCCCTTTTTTCCGGTGCGGAAGTTGCAAGCCAGCTCAACGATGCCGCCTTCCAAGCTCCTGGGCGTCGGCGCCTTCGTCATCGGCGGCGTCGTGCTGTTTGCTGCGGGGCTGTTCCTCATCGGCGACCGGCGCGGCCTGTTCAAAGAGTCGTTCGAGGTTTACGCGGAGTTCTCGAAGCTCGCGGGCCTCGAGAACGGCGCGAGCGTTCGCGTCGCCGGACTTGATGCGGGCGAGGTCACCGCGATCCGCGTTCCGGACAGTCCGCGCGCGCGCTTCCGCGTACACATCCGCATCCGCGAAGACCTCCATGGCGTCGTTCGCACCGACTCGATTGCGTCGATTCAGAACGAGGGGCTGGTCGGCAACAAGTTCGTGCAGGTCGAGGGCGGATCGGAGCACTCGCCCCGCGCGCCGGGCGGCAGCACGATCCAGAGCCGCGACCCGGTCGACATCGCGGACCTGTTCCAGCAGATGAGCGAGACGCTCGACCTGGTGACCCGGACGGTCGACGAACTCAAGGGGGACGTCCAGGTTGCGATCCAGGCGGTGTCCGACACGGCGGTGGAAGCCAAGGCGATGTTCACCTCCTCGCGCGACGACGTGGAAGCGATCGCGCGCGACGGGCGGCGCGTGGCCGAGGACATGCGCCTCATCATCGACAACGTGCGTGCCGGGCGCGGCACCTTCGGCCGGCTGGTGCACGACGATGCGCTCTACCGCGATGCGAGGCGCATCGCGGCCGAAGCGGAGGGGGTTGTCGCCAATCTGCGCGAGGTGGCGAGCCAGGCGCGCAAGGCTGTCGCAGACTTCAACAGCAGTGTGAGCAGCAAGGACGGTCCCGCACAGGGGCTGGCGGCCGACCTGCGCCAGACCATCACGCACGCGCGCGACGCGATGGCGGATCTGGCCGCCAATGCCGAAGCGCTGAAGCGGAACTTCCTCTTCCGCGGATTCTTCAACCGGCGAGGCTATTTCGATCTGGACGACATCGACGCCGCGACATATCGGAAGGGCGCGCTCGAGGGCAAGGATCGCAAGGCGCTCCGCATCTGGCTGGACGCGTCGTACCTGTTTGGCCCCGACGAACACGGCGTGGAGCGGTTGACCGAGGCTGGCAAGGCCAGGATCGACTCCGTCATGTCTCAGTTTGTGAAGTACCCGCCCAGCAGCCCGCTCGTCGTTGAAGGTTACGCGGAGGGGGACACGGAAGACGTGCGGTACCTGGCTTCGCGCTACCGCGCCTCCATCGTTGCGGAGTACGTCACGGTGAAATATGGCCTCGACTCGAACCGCGTCGGCGTGATCGCGCTCGGCACGGACGCCCCAGACAGCCCGACAGGAACGAGCTGGCGCGGCGTGGCGCTGGCGCTCTTCGCCCCACGGTAACGGACGCGGCGTCAGGATTCCCTACAGGGCCTTGCAGCTCAGCACTCGCGTTCCACATCACGGTGCCCCCCTGCACGGTCCAGTCGCTGGCATGCCGTATGGATAGAAGTACGCCGATGTCAGTACGCACCGAAGGAGGAACTGTGGACGATCGATCGCGGGTCATGCTGGCCGCGCTCGTGGGCGCGGCCGCCGGGGCGGTCTGGGGCTATCTGTACCTGACGGCGGGCGGCCAGCGCGTGCGCGCGCAGATCGAACCGAAGCTCGACGATTTCGTCGGTGAGCTCCGGCGTCTGCGCGGGACGATCGACAAGGCGCGGACGGCCGCCGATGAAGGCTGGCGGTCGCTCAGCGATCTCACCGGGGGACCGGGCGGCCGCTGGGGCGAGGGGGTTGCACACTAATGGCAGATCTGGGCACTACGAACACGTTCCTCGGCATCATGGCGGTGGTCGCCGTGCTCGAGGCGCTCGTCGCGATCGGCTTCGGTGTGGGCGCGTTCATCGCGTACCGGCGCATCATGGCGGTCGTCGCCGACCTCGAGCGGCGCCACCTCGTGCCGCTGACGACGAAAGTCAACACGATCCTGGACGACGTCAAGGGCATCACGGCCAAGGCGCAGCTCCAGGCCGAGCGGGTGGACCACGCGATTGCCGGCACGATGGACCGCGTGGACGTCACCGCCGAGCGCATGAAACACACCGTGAGAGAACAGGTCGCGCGTGTGCTGGGGCTGGTGCGCGGCGTGCGCGCCGCCGTGGCGTCGATGGTGAGCGGCAACGGCGGCCACCGGGCACGTCCGGCCGCGGCCGATCCGTACGCGGGCACGGGCACGTACTGACAACGGACCGTTTGCGGGGGACGAACCGGCGCAACGGCGGCCCGGATGAGAGCGCTCGGCGAACCAGCCCGGCGCGACAACCGGTCGTCGGCGAGAAGGAGAAAAGGAGACACTCGATGACGTACGAATACGACCGTTTCGAGCGCGAGGAAGGCAGCGGCGCGTTTTTGATGGGGCTGCTCGCGGGCACGGTGCTCGGCGCGGGGCTGGGTATGTTGTTCGCGCCGCGCGCCGGCGCCGAGCTTCGCACGCAGCTTTCGGACCAGGCGGGGCGGCTGCGGAACACGGCGACAGATGCCTACCAGCAGGTCTCGGAGAAAGTGACGCAGTTTGCCGAGCGCGGGCGCGAGGCCTACGACCGGGCGCGCAGCAGCGTCGCGACCGGGACGACCGGTGAGCCGGCGAGCGGCGCGACCGGGACCACCGGTTCGAACTTCGGAACGACCGGAGCCGGGTACGGCACGGGCGCGGGCAACACGGGCAACACCGGCGTCTGAGCGTGTCGACGAGCCAATGAACGAGCGCCGGGCGACGGCCATTGCGGACCTCCTGCTCGTTGCGGCCGGGGCGGCTGCCGCGTGGATCGTGCTTCGCGATCCCGCGCGGCGCCGCGCTGCCTTCCGCATGGCGAAGGGGTTCGTCATCGGGCCGCTCCCCGCGCTGTTCGTCCACGAGCTGCGCGCGGCATGGGAGGCAAGCGGCCGGCGCAGTATCATGGGCAGGTGACGACCGACACGCGCGCGCCCGGTGCGCGCGCGCTGACGCTGTTCGCGCAGGTGGCCGGGCGCGTGCGTTTCGAGGTGAACCTCACCGCGCTGGCCCTGTGGCGAGGCTTCACGAGCTTCTACGACAGCAGCAACCTGACGTTCGCCTCGTCCATTGCGTACTACGCGCTGCTGTCGCTCTTCCCGTTCTTCCTGATCGTGTTCTCGATCCTCGGGTCGGTTGTCTCCGACAGCGTCGGCCAGGACGCCGTGCTGCAGTTTGTCTTCAAGTATTTCCCCCGGCAGTTCGACTTCGTCAACCAGCAGCTCCAGCAGATGCACCGCTCGTCCGTGCCGCTGGGCATCGCCGGCTCGATCCTCATGACGTGGGCCGCGATGGGGTTCTTCGGCGCCATCAGCAACGCCGTCAATTACGCGTGGGGCGTCGACAAGCAGCCCAGCTACCTGAAACACAAGTTGATTGCGCTGCTGATGCTCATCACGGCGAGCCTGCTGCTGCTGGCCGCACTCGCCCTGCTTAGCGCGACGTCCGTGGTCGGGGCCTCCTGGTTCGCCGGCGTGGTGAACCGCACCCCCGCGCTGCTCGTGCTGCGCGGCGTCGCGCTGCAGTGGGCGCCGACGGTGCTCTTCATCGTGGTAGTCGGGTTGATTTTCTACTTCGTTCCGAACGCGAACGTGCGCTTCCGCGACGTGTGGGTGGGTGCCGTCATGACCGGGCTGCTCTGGCGCGGCGCGTTGAAGGGGTTCTCGTGGTACATGAAGGACCTCTCGCGGCTGAGCGTCCATGGATCGATCGCGGCGGTGGTGGCGTTCCTGATCTGGATCTACGTGTCGGCGGTGATTCTGCTCTACGGCGCCGAGTTGACCGCCGCGTACGCGCGACTGCGGCGGCGAAGGCCTGAAGACATGCCGGCGGCGCCGGCACCGCGAACGGAGGTCTGAGGTGAGACATCAGGCCGTCATCGTGTTGGCGGGGCTGGCGTTGGCGGTGAGCGTGGCCGGCGCCGTGACGCTGATCTCGGTGGAGCAGGAGATCGACATCGGACGGCAGGCACACGCGCAGGTGAAGGCGGAAACGCCGGAGGTGACCGACCCCGCGATCGCGGGCTACCTCAGCGACATCGGACGCCAGCTCGCGCGGCAGGCCAGAGGGCCGAAATACCCGTACTCCTACTCGATCGCGAACTACCGCGAGATCAACGCGTTTGCCCTGCCGGGCGGTCCCGTGTGGATCAATCGCGGCGCGATGCAGGCGGCGCGCAACGAGTCGCAGGTCGTCGGCGTGCTGGCCCACGAAACGGCGCACATCGCCCAGCGGCACGCCGCCGACCAACTGACGAAATCGATGGTGGCCAACGGCCTGCTCGCGCTGCTTGGCGCCGTCCTCGGCAACGACGGCGGCGCGCGCTCGGCGCAAATCGCCGCCCGCTTCATCGCGGGAGGCTACATGCTGAAATTCAGCCGCGAGGACGAACTCGATGCCGACCGCGTGGGTGCCCGGATCATGCGGCGTGCGGGCTGGGACAACCGCGGAATGCTGGAGTTCATGCAGATCCTCCGCGAGACGCAGGGGCGCGACCCCTCCCACGTTGAGGTGTTTCGCTCGACGCACCCCGCGCCCGCCGGACGCATCAACGGCCTGCGGCGGATCGTGCAACGCGGCGGACGGCGTGACAGCTCCCGGTTCCAGCAGGTGCGCCAACGGCTCGGCCGTTTGGCACCAGCGCGGAGGATGCGCAGGTAGCACGACCACTGCGGGATAGCCCACGCGCGAACTCGAGAGATGGGTAGTCGATTACACTCACAACTGGGCCGTGAGGTTCCACTCGAGAGGCGCAGCCGTAAGCCCGCCTCCATCACAGCCGCAAGAACACGATAAACAGGGGCATCTGTCAGCGCCCGGAGATGGCACCCCGGTTGCTCTGGTGGATGGTGACCGAAGCGCACGGCGCGTCGGGCCATCCTCCCCGGTGTTCAGCTGGGGAAACACACCTGCCACGACTGCCTGCCATGAGGCTGCAGGGAGGGTCGAAAGACGCTCCCTGCCTTGTCTTTGTTTTTCCTCGCGGGCGGCCTACTGTGAGGATCGTGGTCGTTCGGTTGGCGACTCCGCCAGCGACCGTGGCATGCGGCGGGCTCCTTCTCCTCGCGGGGCGGCCGCGGCTCACTTGCCCGAGGCAACCATCAGCAGGTTTTCTCGTCGCGCCTCCATCAGCCGCTCCGCGAGTGTGAAGCCGGCGTACGCGAGCGCCGTGGCGACGGGCAGCCACGCGGCAAGCAGCGCGGCAGCGGCCGCCGGGCTGTCGAGCGCGCGGAGCGCGAAGGCCGCGATGGCGGCCGGAGGGGCGCACGACACGACGAACGCCAGCACGCCCAGCAGGCCGGCGGCCTGATGAGCATTTCCCGCGTTGCCCACACTCGACAGATCCACACCGCGCGGGAACAGCAGGGACAGTATCGCGGCGACAGGGGAGAGCACGACGTAGGCGGCAAGCGCGCCGAAGATGACCGCGCTCCACAGCACGGCGGAGTGGGCGCCGGTGCCAGCTCCCACGGCGAGCGAGAGCGCGCAGGGTACGGCGGCAATGAGCGCTCCGCCGGCCGCCTTCCCGTACAACAGCTCGCGCGGGCTGATCGGCGAGAGAAACTCCAGCGTGAGCCCCGCGCCATCCACGGCGAACTGGTTGAATGCAAATGGCGCGATGGCCAACAACGCCAGGACGATGCCGAAGATGCCGAGCGAGTAGCCGGCGCCAATGTTCACCGGCCCGATGGGAATGGCATTGTCGCGAACGACGAACAGCACCGTGAACACCGCGAGCATCACGATCGGCATCAGCACGATCGCGCGGCCGCGCGGCGTTCTGAGCGCGAGGCGCACGAACGACACCGCGACCGCCGACGTGCGCGGGCCGGCCAGTGGCACCGTCGCGAACCCACCGTGCCCCGCGATCCGGCGCGCGCGTCCGCTCGATGCCGGCGTGCGCAGCATCCGTTGATAGACCGGCCACGTCAGCCCGTGCGCCAGCGCAGCCCAGATCAGCAGGCCGGCGCAGCGTGCGGCGGTCGCGTCGCCGCGTCCCATCGCAGCCTCGCGCATCGCGCGAACGTAGATCTCGGAAGGGATCGCCGCGACAGTCGTCTGCATCCAGCCGGGGACAGCCAGGCCGACCTCCCCGCGGTGCCGCGGGCCGCGGCGCCGGCCCGCGTCCTTCGGGATGAACGCGCTCGGAAGGAGCGATACGACGACGACGAACACGAGTCCGACGAGTACCAGCGACTCGGCGCGTCGCCGGTCGCGCACGATGAGCTGCAGCGTCGCGCTCGAAAGCGAGGCAATGCCCAGGAGGAGAAGGAGAAACGCGACGCCCGCAGCGAGCGCCGCGAGCGCAGGCAGAGCGGTCCCCCGAACGGCGCCGCCAACCGCGACACCAGCCAGCAGCGGCACGGACAGGAACACCCACGGATCGGAGAGGCCGGAGACCGTGTGCGCGAAATAGAGCGTTCGCGCCGGGATCGGCAGCAGCATCAGCCGGATCAGTCCAGCAGCCTGCGCGCCCGTGGAGAGGAGGATCGGGCCCATGAGCGTGAGCAGCAGCGCCACGGCCAGCGTCCATCTCATGACCTGCAGCGGAAAGGCGGACTGAAGCGGATCGCCCGTCAGCGACCATCCGGTCCACACACCGAACACGGCCAGCCCAACCGCCGCAGGCGTCAGGAGCACGGCAATGGCGATGGGCAGGAGAGATTCGGCGGTGCGCGACACTCGCTCGATGATGTCGCGCGCCCCGCTCCGCGTGATCGTGTTGATCAGCACGCGCCACCGCAGCCACGCGAGCGCGCGAAGAATCCGGAGAGAGGATGCGGCGCTCACAGCCAGTCCAGCGACACGTCGCCCGCGGCCCCGGCGCCCACCAGTCCGAGGAACGTCTCCTCGAGCGTGCCGGCCGCGGCGCCCCCTGCCTTCAGATCCGCCATCGGGCCCTGCGCCACGAGCTTTCCGTTCGCGATGATGCCGATGTGGTCGCAGAGGCGCTCGACGATTTCAAGGATGTGCGACGTGAGGAAGATCGTCCCGCCGCGCGAGACGAAGCCCTGGAGCAACGTCCGGATCTGACGCGACGCGATGGCGTCGATGCCCTCGAACGGTTCGTCGAGGAAGAGCACCCTGGGCCCGGGCAGCAGCGCCGCGGCGAGCGACAGCTTCTTGCGCATGCCGTGGGAATAATCGGCGACGAGCGTGTCGCCCGCGCCCCGCAGATCCATCAACTCGAGCAGCTCGTCGGTGCGGCGTTGCAGCTCCGCGTGCGCCACGGCGTGCACCTGGCCGACGAAGGCCAGCGTTTCCCGCGCGGTGAGCCGATCGAACAGCGCGAGATCCTCCGGCACGACGCCGATGCGCGTTTTCACGGCGACTGGATCGCGAACCGGATCGAGGTCGAGGATCCGCATGGCCCCCGACGTGGGACGGAGCAACCCCGTCAGGCACTTGATGGTGGTGGACTTGCCCGCGCCGTTCGGGCCGAGAAAACCGTAAAAGCTGCCGGACGGGACCGCCAGATCGATGCCGTCCACCGCCGGCGTGTCGCCGAACACGCGGCGCAGTGCTCTCGTTTCAATGGCGAGCAACATCTGCGCCGCATTCTACTATCCCATGGTTATGCGCCCACGCGCCCCCGGGCCGAACGCTCGCGCAGCGAACTCGGGGCGTCCAGGTGCGCCCCATCGTCGACGCCGACGCCGAGACGATCCACCAGCTCCCCACCCAGCCACGCGGTGACGGCGCCGAGAACCAGGCCGGCCGCGGCGACGAGCATCGCCGCAAGCGAAGGGAAGTACCCGCCGACTTCGTACCGCATCCACCAGCTGGCCGCGAACAGCGCCACCACGACGACGTTGCCGAGCCCGCTCTGCTTTCCATAAGCGTCCTCCGCCTGAGGTGGAAGCAAGAGTGACGCCGACGCGGTGATAAGTTGTACGGATGCCGAATCGCCTCGCGGCCGAGCGGAGCCCCTACCTGCTGCAGCACGCCTCGAATCCCGTTGACTGGTACCCGTGGGGCGAGGAGGCGTTCGCGAGGGCGCGCGCGGACGGCAAGCCCATCTTTCTCTCCGTCGGCTACTCGACCTGCCATTGGTGTCACGTGATGGAGCACGAGTCGTTCGAGCGGCCCGACGTGGCTTCGGCGCTGAACGACTCGTTCGTGTCCATCAAGGTCGATCGCGAGGAGCGGCCGGATGTGGATCGTGTGTACATGCTGTTCGTGCAGGCGACCACGGGCGCCGGCGGATGGCCGATGAGCGTCTTCCTCACACCAGAGCTGAAGCCGTTTTTCGGCGGGACGTACTTTCCGCCAACCTCCCGCTGGGGGCGTCCCGGCTTCATCGACGTGCTGCAAGAGATCGCCCAGGGATGGCGCACTGACCGGATCAGGATCGAGAACATCGCGGGAACGCTGATCGATCGGCTGCGGGCGGCCACCGAGCGCGACGGCCCGGGCACCGACGGCCGGGCGCCCGGCACCGCGGTGCTCGACCAGGGCGTCGAGCAGTATCAACGCACGTTCGACCGCCGCGCGGGCGGCTTCGGCGACGCTCCGAAGTTCCCGCGCCCGTCGGAGCTGCTGTTCCTGATGCGCGAGCACGCGCGCACCCGCGGCGATGCGGAGCGCAGCGACACCGCGTTGGACATGGCGGTCGCGACCCTGCGCGCGATGGCCTTTGGCGGAATGCGCGACCACGTCGGCGGCGGGTTTCATCGCTACTCGGTCGATCGCGAGTGGCGGGTGCCGCATTTCGAGAAGATGCTCTACGACCAGGCACAGCTGGTCCTCGCCTACACCGAGGCGCACCAGGCGGCAGGCGACGAGTTCTATGCCGTCGTCGCCGAGGACACGCTGGAGTACGTGCGGCGCGATCTGACCGATCGCGCCGGGGGATTCTTCTCGGCGGAAGACGCGGACAGCGTGCCGCCCGAGCTCGCGGGCGCGCCCGGGGCGCGCAAGTCCGAAGGGGCGTTCTATCTCTGGACCGCGGAAGAAATCGATCGCCTGCTCGGCGACGAAGCCGCGGTGGTGAAGACCCGGTTCGGCGTGCTGCCGGCGGGCAACGCGCCGGAGGATCCGCACGGCGAGTTCGCCGGGTGGAACATCCTGTACACCGCGGCCACGGTCGAAGAAGTCGCGCAGCAGACCGGGCGCGCGGCGGCGGAGGTGGTGGACGTGCTGGCACGCGCCCGTCCGGCGCTGTTCTACGCCCGCGCCGGACGCCCCAGGCCCCACCTCGATGACAAGGTGCTCACCGCGTGGAACGGCCTGATGATCGCGGCGTTTGCGCGTGCCGGGCGGGTGCTGCTCGCGAGCGGCCGGGCGCCGCAGTACGTGGAAACCGCGCGCCACGCGGCGGCGTTCCTGCGCCAGACCCTGTGGGACGCGTCGCGCCGCGTGCTGCGTCGCCGGTACCGCGACGGCGAGGCGGCAATCGACGGCTACTGCGAGGACTACGCGTACCTGGTGTTCGGCCTGCTGGAACTGTTCCAGGCGACCGGCGACCCGCAGTGGCTCGAGTGGTCGATCGAACTGCAGAAGCGGCAGGACGACCTGTTCGGCGATCCGGCGGGTGGCTGGTTCAGCACTGCGGGTGACGACCCCACGGTGCTGTTACGGCTGAAAGAGGATTACGACGGCGCCGAGCCGGCCGCCGGATCGGTCAGCGTCATGAACGTGCTCACGCTGTCGCACCTCACCGGCGAGGCCGCGCATCGCGCGCTGGCGGAGCGCGCGCTGGCGCGGCTGTCGGATCGTGGCGCGGAGGCGGCGCGCGTGTCTCCCTTCATGTGCGCCGCGCTCTCGGCGTATCATGCCGGCGTGCGCCAGATCGTGATTGCCGGCGAGGACGCCCGCGCGCTGCAGGAGGCCGTTGCGTCACGGTATCAGCCGTTTACCGTGCTGGTGCCGCTGACGCGTCCCGCGGATGTCGAAGGCGTGGCGCGGCTGCTGCCATTGACCGCCGGCATGCGCCCGCGTGACGGGCGTCCGGCGGCGTACGTCTGCCACGATTTCCGCTGCGAGGCGCCGGTGCACGATGCCGCGGCGCTTCGAGCGCTGCTCGACTGACTGCGCTCGCAAGGTGACGCCGTGACGTTCGATATCGAGATCGTGCTCCGCAACGAGAAGGACGCCGCCGTCGAACGCGCGGTCCACCCGCGCGATCCGCACAAATGGGACGAGGAGGACGTGCGCGATGTTCTGCGGCAGATCCTCCTCGCCCTGAACCGCGTGGGAAATCCGGGCGCCCCGGACCCGGTTGTGGCGCTGCGCGGGTTCTCCTGGATCGTGGAGCCGTTCGACGAGGGGCGGGTCGTGATCGCGCTCGAGATTCCGATGGGCGCCGCCATCGCCGGGCCGTTCGCGATCGGCCGCACCGCCCTCGACGCGCTCGTCACCCGCGCGATCGCCACAACGGGCGGGCCGCCGGTGTGAGAAGTGGGACAGTCACACTTTCCAGCTCAGCGAATCGGAAAGTGTGACTGTCCCACTTCTCACGGCCAATGCCGCCGGCAACGATCACGACGTCCTTCCCGTCGGCGGCCTCCTCGGTGGGCCACCCCACACCGAAGCGACCACGGACGCCGACGACGTCGCCGGCGGCAAGCTGGCGCATGGCACTGGTCACCGATCTGACCGCGCGGGCCGTGTGCAGCAGCCGGCCGCGGGTCGCGGGATCGCCGCTGATCGAGAGCGGGATCTCACCGCAGCCGGGGATGTAGACCATGTTGAACTGGCCCGGCGCGAACGTCATGACGCGCGTGCCGTTGTTTGGAGCCAGTTCGACGGTCGACGTGTCGTCCGTCTCCTCCCGCACGTGGCGGATCGCGTAGGTCCGCGGGCGCATCGGGTCGACGCGGCGGCTGGGCATTGATGTACAGGTCCAGGAGCTGGAGGCGCGTGCCCTCGAGGCGCTGTTTCATGACCTGGGAGAACCGCTTGAGCAGCTCGTAACCCAGCGCGGGGTCGGCGTCGCACTTGCCACGCAGGCAGCGCACGCCGATGAGCGCCAGCTTCGGCGGCGCGCTGTCGGCGGGGAGAAACCGGATCGCGCCTCGTTCACGGCGGGCGCGCCAGAGGACCTCGCTCGGTGGGCGCAGGTACCGTTTCAGCGACACGAACCCGGCGGCGTACGCGAAGAGCGAATCGTCCGCGCGCCTGCGCAGCGTGTCGAACAGCAGACCGACATCGGCGAGCGCGAGAAGTACTGGACCTTGGGGAACCGGCACGGAGCGGATTGACGCAATCGAAGTGCCACGCGATCGGGCCGTTTCAGCCCGGAATCGACGGGCCAACCGCCGGAGTCCCGGCGGCAGCGCGAAGTTCCGGCAATCCGGCGGCACCGCGCAACGGGCGCTGAAACTTCGAGCGGTTCCGTGCGAGAATACGCGCGTTACCCCGTACACCCATGGACATTCTGAACATCGCCTGGTGGCAGTGGCTCGTGCTCGGCCTGGTGCTGGTGCTGCTCGAGATGGCCGCATCCGGCGGCTTCTACGTCATTTTCTTCGGCGTGGCCGCGCTGGCCATCGGCGCGCTGCGGATGGTGGGCGCCGTCGACGCGCTGTGGATGCAGCTGCTGCTGTTCTCCGTGTTGTCGGTCGGGTCGCTCGTGCTGTTCCGCAACCCGATGATCCGCTGGTTGAAGCTGGATCAGGGAAAGCCGGACGTGGACACGCTGGCGGGGGAGATCGCGCTGCCGCTCGACGACATCGCGCCCGGCGCGGTCGGCCGTGCCGAATGCCGCGGCACGATCTGGCAGGCGCGCAACGCCGGCGATCGCACGCTGCCGCGGGGAGCGCGGTGCGTGATCGAGAGCGTCTCTGGTCTCATGTTGTTCATTCGCGAGGAGGCTCAATCGTGACCGGCAGCCTGATCGTCCTGATGGTGCTGGCGTTCTTCGTCCTGGTCGTCATCGCGAAGACTGCGGTGGTCGTGCCGCAGCAGAGCGCCTTCGTGGTCGAGCGGCTCGGCCGGTTTCACGCGACGCTGGGCGCCGGCTTCCACGTGCTCATGCCGTTCATCGACGTGATCCGCTACCGCCACAGCCTGAAAGAGCAGGCGGCGGACATTCCCGCGCAGGTCTGCATCACGCGCGACAACGTCCAGGTGGGCGTCGACGGCATCCTGTACCTGAAGGTGCTGAACCCGGAGCGCGCCTCCTACGGCATCTCGGACTATGCATTCGCCATCTCGCAGCTCGCGCAGACGACGCTGCGGAGCGAGGTGGGCAAGATTGATCTCGATCGGACGTTCGAGGAGCGCGCGAACATCAATCAGGCGGTGGTGAGCGAGCTGGACAAGGCGTCGGAGCCGTGGGGCGTCAAGGTGCTCCGGTACGAGATCAAGAACATCACGCCGCCGTCCGACATCCTGGCGGCCATGGAAAAGCAGATGCGCGCCGAGCGCGAGAAGCGCGCGACGATCCTGACGTCCGAGGCCACGCGCGACGCGGCGATCAACACCGCCGAGGGCGCAAAGCAGGAGGTCATCAAGGCGTCGGAGGCGAACAAGCAGCAGCAGATCAACGAGGCGGAAGGCCAGGCGGCCGCGATCCTCGCCGTGGCGGCGGCGACGGCCGAAGGGCTGCGCCGCGTGGCGGAGGCGCTGCGTGTGCCGGGCGGGATGGACGCGATGCAGCTGCGGATCGCCGAGCAGTACATCACGCAGTTCGGCGAGCTGGCGAAGGAGACCAACACCGTCGTGCTGCCAGCCAACGTCGCCGACCTGGGGTCGATGATCGCGATGGCGACCAACGTGGCGAAGAGGACGGCGTGATCCAAGAGGCTACGGATAGAGCCTGGTAATCGTCCAGCCGGAGCCGTCGCGTGTGTAGAGCACGCGGTCGTGCAGGCGGTCCGGGCGGCCGTACCAGAACTCAATCGCGCGCGGGACCAGGCGATAGCCTCCCCAGAACGGCGGGCGGCTGATGGCGCCGGTGCCGAAGCGCGCCTCCACCTCCCGGTACTTCGTTTCGAGCGTCTCGCGCGAGGGGAGCGGCGCGCTCTGGTCCGACGCCCACGCGCCGAGCTGGCTGCCGCGCGGCCGCGACGCGAAGTAGTCATCAGACTCGGCCCCGCTCAGCCGCTCGACCGTGCCTTCAATGCGGATCTGCTCGTCGAGCGCGATCCAGTGAAAACACAACGCCGCCTGCGGGTTCTGATCCAGCTCGCGTCCCTTGCGGCTGTGGTAATTCGTGAAAAATACGAAGCCACGCTCGTCTACGCCGCGCAACAGGACCATGCGGACCGACGGGCGCCCCGCCCGGTCGGCCGTGGCGAGCGCCGCCGGCGCGGTGTCCACCTGGTGCGCCCGCGCGCGCTCGGCTGCATCGAGGAATTCGGTGATCGGATTAGAGGATGCCATGTTGGCGCGTACGCCATCATACAATGGAGGCATGAAGCAGATCGTTCCATTCGTTCTTGCGCTCATCGTCCTGGCCGGCGCCGCGCCGGCAGACGCGCAGGGCAAAGAGGAAGACCGGTTGCGCGAGGCCGCGACCGTCTTGAAGGAAGTGCTCGACATTCCGGACGGCGTCCCGAAGAGCCTGCTCGACCGCGCCGAGTGCGTCGTCGTGTTCCCGTCGGTCAAGAAGTTCGCGCTCGGCGTCGGCGGCAGCTACGGCCGCGGGGCGATGCTCTGCCGCACGGGCGAGAACTTCGATCAGCCGTGGAGCGCCCCCTCGCTGATGGCGCTCGAAGGCGGCAGCTTCGGTCTGCAGCTCGGCGGGCAGGCGACCGATTTCGTGCTGCTCGTGATGAACGAGCGCGGCGCCTCGTCCGTGCTGGCGAGCAAGGTCAAGCTGGGCGCCGACGCGTCGGCGGCGGCAGGCCCCAAGGGCCGCGCGGCGGGGGCCGCGACCGACGCGGCCATGCGCGCGGAGATCCTCACCTACTCGAGATCGCGCGGCCTGTTCGCGGGAGTGTCGCTCGAAGGCTCGACGCTCAGGGCCGACAACGACGCGAACGAGAAGGTGTACGGAAACCGGGTTGGCGCGAAGGAAATCGTGCGGGGCGGCGTTGAGCCGGCGCCAGCCGGGCGGCCGCTGGTGGACCTGCTCAACCGGCAGTCGCCAAAGAACCTCTCGGCCGGAACCTAGCTCGCGGCGGCGTGCAGCGCGTGCTGCGGCGCGGACATCTCGACGCGTCCCTGCACGCGCCCTCCCTCGGCGATGGCCAGGCGGGCGGTGATGACGTTGCCGTCCACCTCGCCCCCAGCGCCCACGCTCAGGCGATCGGTCGCGATGATCTCCCCCTCGACGTGCCCGTGAACATCGACGGCGGCGGCCTCGACGTTCCCGACGACGTGGGACCCCGGGGCGAGCGTCAGGACATGTCCCGCCGCCTCGATGCGCCCCTCGACGTGGCCGGAGATCGTCAAATCTTCGCCGGCAATGATGTCACCCTTGACGTAGACCGAGTTCCCGAGCGCCATACTTGTGCCTCCGGACGGCGGGGGCAGGGGCAAAGAGCGTTCCCGCGAGGCGTCCGCATTTTCCCGTGTCAAACCGCGAAACCGCGTGCGAGGCGATGACGTTCCTGCAATCGAAGTGATAATAAAGGGACGCCGGGGTGGCGGAACTGGCAGACGCTGGGGACTTAAAATCCCCTGGCCGCAAGGCCGTGTGGGTTCGATCCCCACCCCCGGCAATAAGGGGGACAGTCACACTTTCCTGGGCGGCGGCTTCGGAAAGTGTGACTGTCCCACTTATTCCCCTCGCCGGGACAGCCACACGAACAGCAGCCCCGTCACGTTCAGCAGCGCGAGAAACACCAGCCACGCCCCGGTGAACGCAACCACGAAGGTCGACGCCGAGAACCCCTCGGGCAGTGACGACTCGTCGCCGCTCACCAGGTAGGTACTCCACAGGGCAATGACGAGCGGCATCGTGACGGCGGCAACGAGATTGGCCGCGATCCAGGCCACGCGTCGACGGGTCCACCGAGCCATGGCGATGCCCTTCATCATATGATGGTGGGCATCTCACCATGGGAGGACTCATGAAACGGATGTTCCTGGTGGCCGCCGCGATGGCTGCCGTCGCCTCGCTCGCTGTTTCCGCACAGGAGGCGGCCAAGGGCACGTCGTTCGGCGGGGGCGTGACGCTCACGACGAGCGCCAAGGTCGCCGACCCGCTGGCGAAGCCGGACGACTACGTGGGCAAGACCGTTCGCGTGGACGGCACCGTCCGCGCCGTCTGCCAGAGCATGGGCTGCTGGATCCAGATCGCCGACAGCGAGCAGAGCGACGGGATCCAGTTCAAGGTGGACCACGGCGGCGGCATCGTGTTCCCGAAAGACGCGAAAGGGAAGCGCGCGTCGGCCGAGGGGGCCTTCGAACGGATTGGCCCGGGCGATGCACGCGAGGCGGAACACGCGCAGGAGGCCGCCGGCGCGAAGGACGCGACCACGCCCAAGGCACCGGAGTATCGGATCAAGGCGACTGGCGCGATCGTCTACTGAGACGGTGTTGGAGAAAGGAGCCCGCGGATCACGCGGGCTCCTTGGCAGCTCTCAGCATGAGGACCGGGATGTCCAGCGCGTGGCGGACGCGGTCGGCCGTGGCGCCGTGCACGATGTCGGCGAGATAGCGGTGGCCATGCGTGGCCATGGCGACGAGATCCACCCGTTCCTCCCTGGCGACCCGTACGAGCTCGGTCGCGGGATCGCCGAACGCCAGTCGCCCGGCGGTCTTTAATCCCTCACCATTCAGTTCGACGACGAGCTTCTCCAGGTAGTCGCGGTCGTCGCGAATCTCCTCGGAGTCCCTCAGGTCGAGTTGCTCGATGTTCCGCGCCGCCCAGCCATCGGCGACGTGGACGAGCAGCAGTTCCGACCCGCACAGCCGTGCGAGCTGGCGGACGTGATGGATGATCGTCCGGTCCGCGGGTGAGTGTTCGACGGCAACGAGGATGCGCGAATACATGGCCCGGTCCTCACCTACAACGCGATGCTCTGGTACAGCAGCCACACGTTGAGCGCGGCAATGATGACACCGGTCGTCCAGGCAAGTGCCATCGTGGCGCGGCCCGGAACGAGCTCGCCCATCTTGCGGCGGTCGGACACGAAACGGATCAGGGGAAAAATCGCGAAGGGCAGCTGCATGCTGAGGATGACCTGGCTCAACACCAGCAGCTGGCCGGCGCCGCGATCCCCCGCGTAGATCACGACGAGCAGCGCCGGGACGACAGCGGCGAGCCGCGTGATGATGCGGCGGAGCCACGGCCGGATGCGCCACATCAGGAACCCCTCCATCACGATCTGGCCCGCCAGCGTGCCGGTCAGCGTCGCGTTCTGTCCCGCGAGGAGCAGCGCGACGCCGAACAGCTTGCTGGCGAGCACCGTGCCGAGCAGCGGCGTGAGCAGCTGGTAGGCCACCGAGATGTCGGCGACATCCCCGTATCCCGTGCCGTGGAACGTCGCCGCCGCCATGATGAGAATCGCGGCGTTGACCGCCAGCGCCGACATCAGCGCGATCGTCGAGTCGATGGTCGCGAAGCCGATCGCCTCGCGGCGGCTCTCGAGGGCATCCGAGTACTTCCGCGTCTGCACGATGGAGGAGTGCAGGTACAGGTTGTGCGGCATCACGGTCGCGCCGAGGATGCCGACGGCGATATAGAGCATCGCGGGGTCGCGGACGATCTCGCCGCGCGGCACGAAGCCGCTGAGGATCCCCGCCATGTCGGGGCGCGCCATCGACAGCTCGATGGCGAAGCAGCCCGCAATGGCCACCACGAGTGCGACGACGATCGCTTCGACGTAGCGGAAGCCGAGGCGCTGGACGTAGAGCACGACGAGCACGTCCAGTGCGGTCAGCGACACGCCCCAGGCGAGCGGGATCCCGAAGAGCAGCTCCAGCGCGATCGCCGCGCCCACCACTTCCGCGAGATCGGTGGCGGCAATGGCCAGCTCCGCGAGGATCCACAGGCTGACCGTGACCGGCTTCGAGTACGCGTCGCGGCACGCCTGCGCGAGGTCGCGGCCGGTGGCGATCCCCAGGCGCGCCGCGAGCGCCTGCAGCAGGATCGCCATGAAATTCGAAATCAGGATGACGCTGAGCAGGCGGTACCCGTACCGGGATCCGCCGGCCAGATCGGTTGCCCAGTTGCCCGGATCCATGTAGCCGACCGCCACGAGGTAGCCCGGGCCGGCAAACGCAAAGAGCTTGCGCCAGAACCCGGCCAGCGGAATCGCGATGGTGCCATGGACCTCCGACAGGCTGCGCGTGTCCGCGTCATAGGGCTCGGGCACCCGGCGGAGCGTGGGAAGACGTGGTCGTCGAAGCATGGGACGCCGTCATGCTACGGCCCCGGCGCGTTTCCGTCCAGTCGTGTGCGAGAATGTCGGCGGTTTCACATCAGGCGGAGGACGCCATCATGTCGATTATGCGGAAGATCCTGCTGGCGGGCTCGACGAGCCCGTGGCTCCGGAAACAGGCGACGCAGCGGGCGTTCGTCAGGCGATCGGTGTCCCGGTTCATGCCAGGCGAGCGGATGGAGGACGCGCTGGCGGCCGCCGCGACGCTGAAGCCGGAGGGGATCACCACGATCCTGACGCATCTCGGTGAGAACCTGACGGCGGCGGCCGAGGCGGAGGAGGTCACACAACACTACCTGACGCTGCTCGATCGCGTGGCAGCATCCGGCCTCGACGCGCAGATTTCGATCAAGCCCACGCAGCTCGGCCTCGATCTCGACCCCGCGTTGTGCGGGCGCAACCTGGATCGCCTGCTCGATCGCGCCGCCGGGCGCAACAACTTCATCTGGATCGACATGGAAAGCTCCCCGTACGTCGATCCCACGCTGAAGCTGTTCCGCGCCGCGCGCGCGCGATCGAGCCGGGTCGGGATCGCGCTGCAGGCGTACCTGCGGCGCACCGCGCAGGACGTCGAGGCGCTGCTGCCGCTCGGATGCGCGATCCGGCTTGTCAAGGGGGCGTACCTGGAGCCGCCGGACGTCGCGTTTCCCGACAAGCGTGACGTGGACGAGAGCTTCTACACCTTGTCCGCCCGCATGCTGGACGCCGACGCGCAGAAGCATGGCACCCTCCTGCACATCGGCACGCACGACGCGGCGCTCGTCGATCGCCTGCTGCGGTTCATCGACGAGAACCGCGTGCCGCCGCAGGCGTATGAGTTCGCGATGCTTTACGGCATCGGCCGGCCGCTCCAACAGCGGCTCGCATCCTGCGGGCGCCGGCTGCGCGTGCTCATCAGCTACGGCGAGTATTGGTTCCCCTGGTACATGCGGCGGCTCGCCGAGCGGCCCGCCAACATCGGGTTTGTCGTGAAGAACGTGCTCGGCGGGCGCGGGTGATGCCCCGCCGGTCAGGCTCAGCGGGGACCGGATCTTGCACTTCTCGCCCGCGGAGGACGCCATGCCGCCACGTGGTGTGAAGAGCGCCAAGCGCGGGCGCCAGTACGAAAAGATCAAGGCTTCAGCTCTGAAGCGCGGCCGCAGCGCGAAGACCGCGAAACGGATTGCGGCCGCCACCGTCAACAAGCAGCGGCGCCAGGCGGGCGAGACCAGAGGATCGCGTTCCCGAAAGGGCGGCGGGCCGAAACGCGAGAGCGCGTCGCGCAAGCGCCGCTGAACGGATCCATGTCCCCGAGCCAGGCCGCCTCCCGGCAGCACGCGGTCGACAGCGTCATCCAGCAGGCGCTGACGCGCGCGAGCGGCGCCGAACCGATCCCGGGCAATCGCGCGCGCCTGCTCTGCGACGCGCGCGAGAACTACCCGGCCTGGCTCGACGCGATCGGCGCCGCGCGGCACTGGATCCACTTCGAAACCTACATCATCCACGACGACGAGGTCGGACTGCAGTTCGCGGACGCGCTCGCCGCGCGCGCCCGCGACGGGGTGCGCGTGCGCGTGCTCTACGACTGGTGGGGCACGTTCAAGCCGCGCCCGCGCCGCTTCGTTCGCGTCCTGCGCCACGCGGGGGTTGACGTCCGCTGCTTCAATCCGCCGCGGTTCGACAGCCCGCTCGCGTGGGCGAGCCGCGATCATCGCAAGGTGATCGGCGTCGACGGGCACGTCGCGTTCGTCACCGGACTGTGCATCGGCAGCGCCTGGGTCGGCAACGAGAGCAGGAAGATCGACCCGTGGCGGGACACCGGGATTGAGCTCGCGGGCCCGGCGGTTGCCGAGGTGGAGCAGGCGTTTGCGTCCATGTGGGCCGAGGCCGGAGCGCCGCTCCCCGAGGAGGAGCGCCCCACGCTCGAGTCGATCCCCTCTGCCGGCGACCTCCCGGTTCGGGTCATCGCGACCGTGCCGTCCAGCGCGGCGCTCTATCGCCTCGATCAGATCGTCACCGCCGCGGCCCGCGAGCGCCTGTGGATCACCGACGCCTACTTCGTCGCCACCACCCCGTACGTGCAGGCCCTGCGCGCGGCGGCCGCCGACGGCGTGGACGTCCGGATTCTCGTCCCCGGCTCCAGCGACGTTCCTGGCCTGCGCGCGCTGTCGATCTCAGCGTACCGACCGCTCCTCGAGTCGGGCGTGCGCGTCTTCGAGTGGAACGGTTCGATGCTTCACGCCAAGACGGCCGTGGCCGACGGTCGCTGGGCGCGCGTCGGCTCGACCAATCTCAACCCGTTCAGCTGGCTCGGCAACTGGGAGCTCGACGTCGCCATAGACGATGACGCGTTCGCGGCGGCGATGGAGCAGCAGTACGAGTCCGATCTCGAGAAGGCCACCGAAGTGGTGCTCACGCCGCGGCAGCGCGTCAAACCGCTGCATCCCGCGCCGTTTCCAGGCAGGCGCCGCGTGCGCTGGCGCCGCCGCGGCAGCGCGGGACGCGCCACGGCGGGCGCGATCGGCATCGGCAGCGCGGTCGGCGCCGCGATCCGGAACCGGCGCGGCTTTGGGCCGTCCGAGGCACGGCTGCTCGGGCCGATGGCGCTCGTGCTGCTGTTGCTGGCCGTCGCCGCGGTGAAATGGCCGCGCGCGATCGCGTGGCCCTTCGCGCTGATCGTCGGCTGGTGGGGGTTGTCGCTGCTGATCCGCTCCCTGCGGCTGTACCTCGAAGGGCGCGAGCGGCGAAAGAACCACCGGGAGCCAGGCCGCTAGAGTCTTCCCCGCGGAAGGCGCGAAACGCGCAGAGGCCTCGTGCTCTTCGCACAGGTGCCGGATTTCCGGCAGCCGCCGCCGAGGTTGGCCCGCAAACCATTGAAATTACGCCCATCTGCGCGCGGCGCGACGTTCGCAGGCGCTGTCCGCAGCGCTATGCCCCTCACCTACCCTGTCGAGTTCGAGTCAGATGTCGTTCTGCGCGACGGCTCCACGCTGCGGCTGCGCCCGGTACGACCGGAGGATGAACCGCCGCTCCTGGAATTCTTCCGGGGCCTGTCGCCCGAGAGCCTGTACTTCCGCTTCATGGCGGTGCCCCGCATTGACGTCCACAGGGTGAAGGCGCTGGCGACGGTCGATTACGAGAACGAGTTCGCGATTGTCGGCGAATCGCACCGCGGCATCGTGGCGCTGGCGGGGTTCTACCGGTTGCCGTCCACGCCCGATCGTGCCGAGGTGGCGTTCGCGATCGCCGACAGGCTCCAGGGGCGGGGCGTCGGGACGCGGATGCTGGAGCGGCTCGCCGACATTGCGGCGACGCGCGGCGTCCGCACCTTCAACGCGTACGTGCTCGGCGAAAACCGCAGGATGATGGAAGTGTTCCTCGAGTGCGGATTCGCCGTGCAGCGCCACGTGGACGGCGGCGTGTATCACGTCGTCCTCTCGCTCGAACGGACGGCGGAGTACGAGGAGCGCGCGGCCGAGCGATCGCAGCACGCGGCGGTCGCGTCGATGAAGGCCTTCTTCGAGCCGCGCGGCGTCGCCGTGGTCGGCGCCAACCGCGCGCGCGGCAAGATCGGCGCCGAGGTGCTGCACAACCTGAAGAGTACGGGCTTCACCGGGGGAATCTACCCGGTCAACCCGTACGCCTCGGAGATCGAGGGGCTGCGCAGCTACCCGAGCGTGGCGAGCATCCCGGGGCCGGTGGACCTGGCGGTGATCTGCGTGCCGGCGGCCGACGTGCTCGATGCGGCCGACGACTGCATCGACAAGGGGGTGCGCGGCGTCCTGGTCATCAGCTCCGGGTTCGGCGAGGCGGGGGCGGAAGGGAAGGAGCGCGAGCGGAAGCTGCTCGAGAAGATCCGCACCGCGGGCATCCGCCTGATCGGGCCGAACTGCATGGGGATCCTGAACACCGATCCGGCGCTGAACCTGAACGCCACTTTTTCGCAGGTGTTCCCGCCCGCGGGGCGCGTGGCGATGTCCACGCAGAGCGGCGCGCTTGGCGTGGCCATTCTCGATTCGGCGCGGCGCCTGAACATCGGGATCTCGAGCTTCGCGTCGATCGGCAACAAGACGGACGTATCGGGCAACGACCTGCTGCAGTACTGGGACGACGATCCCCGGACGGACGTGATCCTGCTGTACCTCGAGAGCTTCGGGAACCCGAAGAAGTTCAGCCAGATCGCGCGGCGCATCTCGCGGCGCAAGCCGATCGTGGCGGTGAAATCCGGCCGGTCGCGTGCGGGGATTCGCGCGGCCTCGTCGCATACCGGCGCGCTCGCGACGAGCGACGCGGTGGTGGACGCCCTGTGCCGCCAGGCGGGCGTCATCCGCACCAACACGCTGGACGAGATGTTCGACGTGGCCGCGCTGCTCGCGAACCAGCCGCTGCCGCGCGGCCGGCGCGTGGCCATTCTCTCGAACGCGGGCGGCCCCGGCATCCTCGCGGCGGACGCGTGCGAGGCGAACGGGCTCGAGCTGCCCGCGCTCTCCGAGAAGACCAAGTCCGCGCTGCGTCACTTCCTCCCGGAGGCGGCGAGCGTGGGGAACCCCGTGGACATGCTGGCGTCGGCGCCGGCCGAGCACTTCCGGCGGGCGCTCGACATCCTGCTGGCCGACGAGCGCGTCGACGCGATCATGACGATCTTCATCCCGCCGCTCGTGACGGAAGCCGAAGCAGTGGCGCGGGCGATTGTGGGCGCCGCGAAGGGCGCGAGCAAGCCGATTGTCGCGACGTTCATGCAGATCGATGGCGCGCCGACCGTGCTCACGCCGGTGCCGTGCTACCCGTTCCCGGAGTCGGCCGCGATCGCGCTGTCGCGCGTGGCGGGCTTCGCGGAGTGGCGCGCGCGTGAAGAGGGCGTGGCGCCGGCGCTGCCGGGCATCAACCGCGACGCGGTGCGGGCCATCATGCTGCGCGCGCTCGCGCGCGGCGGCGGCTGGCTCACACCGCCCGAAGTCTCGTCCATGCTCGGGGCCGTCGGGCTCGCCGCGGCGGCAAGCCGCCTCGTCACCGACAAGGACGCAGCGGTCCAGGCGGCCAAGGAGATCGGCTTCCCGCTCGTGATGAAGGCGATCAGCCCGGACATCGTCCACAAGAGCGACGCCGGCGCGGTCAGGCTCGGCATCGCGACGCCGCAGGAGGCGTGGCGCACGTACGAATCGTTCGAGGAACACTTCGGCGTCGATCTGTCCGGCGTGCTCGTGCAGGAGATGGTCACCGGCGGCGTCGAGATGTTCATCGGGGCGCTGCACGACGCGTCGTTCGGGCCCGTGCTGGCGTGCGGCAGCGGGGGGATCCTCGTGGACCTGCTGCGGGACTCGGTGTTCCGCCTCCACCCGCTGACCGACTGCGACGCCGCCGAGATGCTGCAGGAGGTGCGCGGCGCGAAGTTGCTGCGCGGCTATCGCGGCTCGGCGCCGGTGGACGAGCCCGCGCTGCGGGAGGCCCTGCTGCGCGTGTCCGCGCTGGTCGAGCTGTGCCCCGAGATCCAGGAACTCGACATCAACCCGATCAAAGTGCTCGAGTGCGGTGGCAAGATCCTCGACGCGAGAATCCGCGTCGAGAAGCGGGCCGGCCAGCTGTCGAGGCGGGTGGTGTACTGAATAAGTGGGACAGTCACACTTTTCCGCTGATTCGCGGCGGAAAAGTGTGACTGTCCCACTTATTCACTGTCTCTGAGCCGGCAGCGTCACCGTCACTTCCGTCCCGCCCCCGGCCGCCGCCGCGACCGCGATCGTCCCGCGGTGCAGCTCCACCACGCGCTTCGCGGTCGGCAGTCCAAGGCCGGTGCCGCGGTGCTTCGTCGTGAAGAACGGCTCGAAGATCCGCTCGCGCACCTCGGCCGGAATGCCCGGACCGTGGTCGCGCACTTTCACGTCGCACCATCCATCGCGCGGCTCCAGCACGACGTCGATGCGCCCTGACCCTCCGGACGCCTGCGCCGCGTTCAGCAGCAGGTTCGTGAAGACCGTCTGCAGCTGCTCGGCGTCGGCTTCGACGACCGGGTCGTTGCCGTGCACGGCGACCTCGACGCGCGCGAAATTCGGGTCCTTCTTGAGCAGCTCGAGCGTGCTCATGATGAGCGTGCCGAGCGGCACCTTGTCGGCGCGCGGCGTGCGCGGGCGCGCGAACAGCAGCAGATCCTGGACGATGTTGTTGAGCGAGTCGAGGCGCGTGAGGATGTCGCCGATGACCGACCGATCGCGCGTGTCGGCCGGCAGCCGCGTGCCGATGATCTGGAGCGCGCCGCGGATGCCCGCGAGCGGGTTCTTCACCTCGTGCGCGACGACGGCCGCCATCTCGCCGAGCCGCGCGAGGGCCGCCTGCTCGCGCAGCCGTTCCTCCTGCCGCTTGCGGTCGGTGATGTCCGACCGGATGGCCATGTACTGGTACGGCTTCCCGCGCTCGTCGAGGAACGGGACGATCGTCGTGTCAACCCAGTAGGTCGTGTCGTCCTTCGCGCGGTTCTTGATCTCGCCGCGCCAGACCTGGCCGCGCGCGATCGTCCGCCACAGGTCCCGGATGTACTCCTTGGAGTGATACCCGGAGTTGATGATCCGGTGATCCTGCCCGATCAGCTCCTCGCGCCGGTACTTCGAGATCTCACAGAACTTGTCGTTCGCGTACGTGATCTTCCCGTGCACGTCGGTCGTGGCGACAATCGCCGCCTGGTCGATCGCGTACTTGATGTCCTGGAGGTCCTTGATCGTCTTGCGCAGGGCGGACTCGGCCGTGCGGGTCGGGGTCATGTCCTCCCCAGACCCGATCGATCCGATGACGGCGCCCGACGCGTCGCGGATGATCGCGCGGTGCCAGTGGATCATCCGCTCGCCGCCGCCGCGCGTCAGCACGGTGTAATCCGCCGTCTCGAGCGAGGCGTCCCCCTCGACGAAGTGCAGGTGGCCGGCACGCACCGCGTCGCGCACCCGTTCGGGGACGAACAGGTCGAACCAGTCCCGGCCGAGCACGTCGCGCTCGGAGACCTGCAGCAGCTCGCGCGCCTTGCGGTTCAGCAGCAGCACGCGCTGCCGGCGATCGAGCACCACGAGCATCACCCCGGCGACGTCGAGATACAGCTGGGCATGGCGCGTGCGCTCGGCGAGCGCTTCCTGCGCCACGCGCCGCTGCACGACGAGGACGGCGGTCACCCAGAGCGAGATCACCACGAGCATGCGGTTGATGAACGCGATCCGGTACTCTCCCTGCGGCGAGAGCGGGATGTCGATCCACGTCAGGGCCGTCGCCAGGGCCGCGACCAGGAGCGAGTAGTACGCCTGCGGCGTCCACATGCCGATGAGGATCGCGACAACGTAGAGGATCGCAACAGCGATCCCCCCGGGCTGGGTGATATCGAGCAGGAAGATGACCGCCGCGGTCGCAAAGCCGACGAGCGGCCACACCGACCGCGGGAGTGTCATGGCGTGCAGGTCCTCGTGGCGCGGAACTTGTAGGGAGAGGGTCGGACCAAGCTTCCGCTCATGGTAGTAGTTTCATTTCCGCACCGCAACGACGCCGGAATCGCGGCCGAAAACGCGACCCCGCAGCCACCCGCGCCCGTCGCGGCGGAAGGCGGAAAATTCACCGAAAGGCGCGAAAAAACCCCCACACGCCGGGTTCTCGTCGTCGATGACGAGCTGCTGATCCGGTGGTCGCTCAACGAGGGGCTCGCCAGGGCCGGTTTCGAGGTGGTCGAAGCCGAGGATGCCCGCGGCGCGCTCCAGCGCTTCACGCCGGACGCGCCGGCGGTCCACGCCGTCCTGCTCGACCTGCGCCTGCCCGACAGCGCGGACCTCGGGCTGCTGCGGCAAATCCGGCAGCTCGCGCCCGCCACGCCGGTCATCATGATGACCGCCTACGGCTCGCCGGAAACCACCGAGGACGCCCTCCGCCTCGGCGCCTTCCACGTCGTCAGCAAGCCGTTCGACCTCCACCACATCGTGACGCTGGTCGAAGACGCGGTGGGCGAAGCCTAACCAGACACCAGTCACCCCCTCGTGCCTGCAGCCTCGGGCCTTGTGCCTATAATTGTGGCTATGCCGCAGGCCACCGTGCTCGTGGTCGATGACGAATCGCTCGTTCGCTGGTCGCTGTCCGAGCGCCTGTCGCAGGACGGGCACCGCGTCGTGGACGCGCCGACTGGCCGCGAGGCGCTGCAGCGCGCCGCGGAAGGCGTGGACCTGGTCCTGCTCGACTACAAGCTCCCCGACTCGGACGGGCTGTCGATCCTCACGCGGCTCAAGGAGCGCGACCGCGACCTTCCCGTGATCCTGCTCACCGCCCACCAGGGCGTCGAGCTCGCCGTCGAGGCGATGAAGGCGGGCGCGTACCACTATGCGAACAAGCCGTTCAACCTCGACGAAGTCTCGATGCTCGTCGACAAGGCGCTCGAGACGACGCGGCTGCGCCGCGAGGTGCGCGCGCTCCGGGCCAGCGAATCGGCGCCGTACTCGATCGACCGTATCGTCGGCACCTCGCCGAACGCAACCCAGTTGAAGGCGCTGATCGGCAAGGTGGCGTCGAGCCGCGCCTCGACGGTGCTGTTGACCGGTGAGAGCGGCACGGGGAAGGACCTGGCCGCGAAGGTCATCCACTACAACAGCGAGCGCGCCGCGCGCCCCTTCATGAACATCACGTGTTCGGCGCTGCCCGAAACGCTGCTCGAATCCGAGCTGTTCGGGCACGAGCGCGGCGCCTTGACCGACGCGCGGCAGCAGAAGATCGGGCTGCTGGAGTCGGCGGACGGGGGGACGGTCTTTCTCGATGAGATCGGCGAGATGGTCCCCGCGCTGCAGGCCAAGCTGTTGCGGTTTCTCGAGGAGCGCGCCTTCAAGCGCGTCGGCGGCGCCGCGGACATCCGCGTGGACGCCCGCGTCATCGCGGCCACCAACCGCGAGCTCGAGGAGGCGGTCAAGGAAGGGAAGTTTCGCGAGGATCTGTACTACCGGTTGAACGTGATGCGGATCGAGCTGCCGCCGCTGCGCGAGCGGCGCGCCGACATTCCCGTGCTCACGAAGTACTTCGTGGACAGCTTCAACACGGAGTTCCGCAAGGGCGTGAAGGGGCTGACGCCGGCGGCCGAGCAGCTGCTCGCCCGGTACACGTGGCCGGGCAACATCCGCGAGCTGAAGAACGCCGTCGAGCGCGCGATGCTCCTGGTGGAGGCGGACCGCCTGGATGAATCCGACTTTCCGCTCCTGTCGAGCAAGCGCCAGGTGGTGGCGGGCTTCGAGCTGCCTGCCGATGGCGTGGATCTCGAAACGCTGGAACGGGATCTGGTGAGGCAGGCGCTCCGGCGGACGGGCGGAAACCAGACGAAGGCGGCCGCGCTCCTCGGCTTGAACCGCGACCAGATCCGCTACCGGATCGAGAAGTTCGGGCTGGAGAAGGGCGCGTAATTCCCCGGCCCGCTGCGGAAAATTCCCCGCTCCGTGGACTGCCCCCATTGCAAAACGCGCGACCAGCGCGTTTTACTCAGAAAATCGACGAAAAGTTCACTGGCACAGGCGTTGCTGCCGGAAAGTCGGCAGGAATCATAAATTACTGAGGGGCGACTGATGGTTTCTCGCGAGCGCGTGGAAACGGTGCTGCAGCGGATTCGGCCGCTGCTCCAGGCAGATGGGGGCGACATCGAGCTGGTAGGGGTAGACGGCAACAACGCGCGGGTGCGGCTCACGGGAATGTGTGCCGGGTGTCCCAGCGCCCATATGACGCTGTATCTGGGCGTCGAGATGGCGCTGCGAGACGAGATCCGCGAGTTCGAGCAGCTCGAAGTCGTGTAGGAGGAGGGACGACCTTTGCGGAACAGCAGCTTCTCACCTGATTCGGTCGTCGTCGGGCACAGCCCGCGGATGCGTGGCGTGTTCGATTTCGTCCGGGTCATCGCCGACAGCCAGAGCAACGTCCTCATAACCGGCGAGAGCGGGACTGGCAAGGAAGTCATTGCCAACCTCATTCATCACTCCAGCCCTCGCCGGCACCAACCCTTCGTCGCCGTGAGCTGCGCCCTCTTCTCGGAGAACCTGATCGAGACCGAGCTGTTCGGCCACGAGCGCGGCGCCTTCACCGGCGCGATCAAGGACAAGCCGGGACGGTTCGAGCTGGCGCAGGGGGGCACGATCTTCCTCGACGACATCGATGACGTGCCGCTCGCCATGCAGGTGAAGCTGCTGCGGGTCATCCAGAACCGGGTCATCGAGCGGGTGGGCGGCACGCGCGCGACGCCGGTCAACGTCCGCGTCATCACCGGCAGCAAGAAGGACCTGAAGCAGCTCGTCTCGGAGGGCAAGTTCCGGGAGGACCTCTACTACCGGTTGAACGTGCTGCCGATCAACCTGCCGCCGCTGCGCGAGCGGCGCGAGGACATCCCGGCGCTCATCGACCATTTCTTCAAGCGGTTCTTCCGCCAGCGGGGCGAGGCGGCGCCGGACATCTCGCCGATGGTGAAGAACATCTTCACGCGGTACGACTGGCCGGGGAACGTCCGCGAGCTCGAGAACGCGTGCGAGCGCATGGCGCAGACCTGCACGTGCGGGACGATTCGGGTCGGCTGCATGGGTGCGCAGGTGCTCTTCCAGGTGGGGCCCGACGCGCTGCAGGAAGCGCCGTTGAACGACGCCGACGGCCTGCCGGCGGGCATCTCGCTCGACGACCGCCTCCGCGAGGTGGAGACGAGCCTGATCAACTGGGCGCTGAAGGTGAGCAAGAGCAACAAGTCGCGCGCCGCGGAGCTGCTGAACATCAAGCGATCGACGCTCGGCGACCGGATCGCGCGCTGCGGGCTGCAGGTGAGCGACGAAGCGCCGGCGGCAGAAGCGGCGTCGGATTCGCCGCTCGCCGCGGCGATGTAGGTGAATCGAAAGGTTCGAGGGGTTCGAGGGGGTTCGAAGGGTTCGAGAGGTTCGATGGTTCGATGCGTTCCAGCGAGCCGGGAGCCGGAACCCGTCGAACTTCTCGAACCCCTCGCTTCGAACCCCTTCGAACCCCTCGACCCCTTCGACCCCCTCGAACCCCCTAGAATCGGTACCTAAACCCCGCGAAGCCCACGTGCGCGTCGTAGCTGGGCGCCAGGTACGTGCCCAGGGTGAACAGCCGGTTGCCCCACTGATGGGACCGCGAGCTGTCCCGAAGGAACGTGCCGCTCCCGACTGCTTCCACCCACGGCGCGCTCGATCCCTGCTGCCAGTCCTCGAGCGTGTAGGTCTCGTAGCTGTAGCCGGCGATCAGCACGATTGACCGGATCGGAATCTCGAAGCGCAGGTTCAGGACCTGGAGATCTTCGCGAATCACCGGCGGCGTCGAGAACGCAAACTCGTGGTTCGGCGCGAGCGGCGCGCCGTCGAAGCTGGTGAGCCCGAAGCCCCCGTAGGTGATGTCGACCTCGGCGAGCGAAGCCGTGTAGTCGGCGATCAGCACCAGGCGTTCAGGAACGATCTGAAGCGTTGCGCCCAGGCCGCCGCTCCAGGTCCGATCGTCGAAGTCGGCGGTCCACTGGCTGCTCGCCCGTGTCCACGGCCCGAGCACCGAGTTGGCAATGGCGCTCGGATTCGCCTTGTTGTTCTCATTGAACTCGATCGACCGCTCCAGGCTGGTGCCCTCGTCGAAGTTCAGGAACGCGTTCAGCATGACGCGCGCGCCCGGCTGCGCGAAGAGGTCCACGCCGTATCGCAGCCGCCTGTCTTCGAGCAGCCCGAGCTGATCGCCGGGCGTGGTGGCATTGCGGTCGGCGAGCGTGGTGCCCGCCAGCGGCTGCGTCGGTACGACGTCCGATGCGAAGTCGTCGTTGCGATAGCGTACGAACGCGGAGACGGCGTACAGATCGCCCGGCGTCAGGTTGAGCGTCAGGTCGAACTGCTGCCGCTCCCGGTCGGAGACGTCGTAGCGGCGCGTATCGGGATGGTTGTCGAACGTCAGCAGCGGGTTGTTGTTGTCATTCGCCTCCGACGGCGCGTACCAGTAGCCTTCGTGTGTGACCGTGCCGTTGTAGGTGCCGCCGTCCCTGGTGCCGTATACGTAGCGCCCCTGCACGGAGACGCCGCGCGCCGGCCGCATCCGCCACGTCGCGCGCAGCATGTCCTCGGTCGTGTCAGCCTCGCGGAAATCGCGGCCGATCGACTCCCGCTCGTATCCCAGCGTGAACGTGCTGCGCGCCGGCAGCCGCCACGTCGTCTCCGCCCCGGCGTTCTGCCGGTCCCACGCGTAGGGCAGGCTCACGCGCTTGTTCACGTACGACACCGTGCCGGTGAGGCTCGTGGTGTCCGACGTGACGTACTGCCATCGGTCGGACGGAGTCTCGTTGTCGAGATCGGTGCGCCGGAAGAACGCACGGACGTTCAGCCGGGGCGCCGGCGCGATCACGTAGTCGGCGGCGAGGTGCGTGGTCTTGATGAGCGCCTCCGCCGTGCTCCGCGGCAACGCCGGATTGGCAATGGCGTTGAACGTGGCGTACGGCAGCAGGGTTTCGTCCTGTTCGAGACGCCCGTACGACACGGTCGCGGTCAGGCGGCTGTCGCGCGGCATGTCGATGCCGGCGCTGGCCGTGGCGTTGTGATAGCGGTTGTCCGGCGGCAGGGGCCGGGCGCCGTACGTCCCCACGCGGCGATCCCAGACGTCGAACTCGGCGCCGGCTGGCGCCGTGGTGAAGGCGTTCTGCCAGCGCAGCGTGTCGATCTGGTTCGCAAAGTCGGAGAACAGATACTCGGCCCGCAGCTGATAGCGGCCGCCGTCGTGCTCGGCGGAGAGTGTGATGTCGTTCGTGCGGTAGTCCACCGGTTCGGTCAACTGGATGTTGAGGGTCCGCGGGGGACGGTCGCCGATTGGTCCGTACGCGGCCTTCAGGCCGGTCTTCTCGCGGCGGTCGTAGACCACCGCGAGGCTGATCGCGTCGGACTCGCTCCAGCCAAGCGCGAAATGCCCGGTGTTGGTCTGCGTCGCGAGCGGCGTCGCCGCGAGAAACGTGGACTGGTAGGCGGCGACGAGCGCATCGCTCGCGAGCACGCCGTTCGCGTCAGCCGCGCCGGTCGCGAGCTTCTTGAACGCGATCGGAACCGTCGCCGGCAGCTCGAAGAGCCCGGGGCCGCGGCGGATGTACGGCGTCACCGCCTTGTTGCTGAAGTTGTGCGGCGTCTCGTTCCAGTCCGCCTGGAAGCTCCACGCGCCCGGACGGCCGCCGCGCGCGAGAATCGTCTGGTCGTCCCGCGTGAGATTGAACGCGCTCAGGTTGAAGAACCAGCCGGTCGCCGCGTTGCTGCCGCTGATGGAGGCGTTCGGGAGGAAGAAGTCGTCGCGCAGGTCGCGATACTCCCCGAGCTTGCTCGAGTTGGACGAGTTGTCGAACTGCTGGACGCCGGTGGTCACGCTGCCCCCAACGCGCGGCGAGGCCGGGGCGGCCACGCTCGGCGCTGGCGGCGGCGGTGTCTGGGCGAATGCGGGGGCGGCGCAGAGGACCGCCAGGGTCACGATGATCCGTCTCATGGCGATCCTCCTTATCGAGTCAGCTTCGCGCCGGACGGATGGTTCGATCCGTGCACGCTCAGGTGGCAGTTCGAGCAGCCGTTGCCGTACGGGTTGCTCACGCGGTTGTACCGCGGCAGGTTGATGTGCCCGCCGTAGTTGTGGCAGCTGAGGCACAGGAACGGGTCCTTGGCCGTCAGGAGGTTGCGCTGGTTGGAGCCGTGCGGCGTGTGGCACGTCGCGCAGCTTTCACGCGCCGGCGCGTGCTCCCATACGAACGGACCGCGCTTCTCGGCGTGGCACGTGACGCACGTCTCGTTGACCGTCGGTTTGATCAGCAGGCGCGGCGTCCCCCCGTGCGCGTTGTGGCACGCCGCGCAGTCCATGCGCCCCTCGCGCACCGGGTGGTGAGACATCTTGTTCGTCTCGGCCCGGACCTCGCCGTGGCACTGGTAGCAGGTCTCGGTCACCGTCGCTTTCACGAGGAGCGCCCGCTCGCTCTTCTTCGCCATCACGGCGTGGCACGACGAGCAGCTCACGTCGTTCGAGTGGTGCGCGCCCGCCTTCCAGCCGAAGCGTGACTTGCCCTGGTGGCACTGCAGGCAGATGGCGGACCCCGCCTTCGAGGATCGGTCGATCCGCAGTTCCGCCGTCGGGTTCTCCACGTGCGCGCTCCGCGGCCCATGGCAGCTTTCGCACTCGCCGCTGGTCTCGGGGGGCGTCGTCCCGAACGCGAGCGCGTGCGTCGTGTGCGCGTAGGGCGCCATGGCGTCCTCGTGGCACGTCCGGCACGTTTCCGGGTTGTTGACGAACGTCGCGCCGGCAAACGCGGGGTTGAGCGCAGCCCAATCGACCGGCTTTGCGGGCGTCTTGGCCGATACGACGCTCCAGCCGATGGCCAGAGCAAGCGTACCGGTGGCTCCTGCGAGCCAGGTCCAGCGATGTCGCAGCATTGTTTGAATGACTCCTGATAGAAATGACGTCAGGTCCAAGTCTAGGAACTGGCGGCTGGAGTGGACCTGAAGAGTTCCTGAATTCGCGTTCAGGATCGGTTCTGCGCGGCGCGGGACGCGTCGGGAGGGGGCAGGGACAGGACGATCCGCGCGCCTCCGGCCGGATTCCCGTCGATCGCAATGCGCCCCTTGTTCGCGGTGAGCGCCCAGTGGACGATGGCCAGGCCGAGGCCGGCACCCCCTTCGGCGCGGCCACGTCCCTCGCCGATCCGGTAGAACCGCTGCAGCACGCGCTCCCGCTGGTCCGGCGGGATCCCGGCGCCCTCGTCGTCGACGATCAGCTCCTGCCCCTCTGCCGTCGTGCGGGACCAGATCGTGACGCGTCCGCGCGGGCGCGTGAACTTGATCGCGTTGTCGACGACGTTCAGGATCGCCTGCCGGGCCATGACCGGGTCGCAGACCACGACGAGCGGCCCCGCGAGCCGAACGTCGATGGTCACGTCGCGCTCCTCGGCCAGCACCGCGACCTGGCCAACCACGTCGTCGGTAATGGCCTGAAGGTCCACCGTCTCCAGGGCGGGCCTGGCGCCGCCGCTCTCCCACCGCGAGAGCATGAGCAGCGTCTCGACGACTCGCGAGAGGCGCTCCACTTCCTCGAGCATGCTTCCGATGATCTCGCGGTATGCGGCCTCGTCGTGGGCCTCGCGCAGCGCCACCTCGCCCACGCTGCGGATCGCGGTCAGCGGCGTGCGCAGCTCGTGGGAGGCATCGGCCGTGAAGCGTTTCAGCCTCTCGAAAGACGACTCGAGCCGCGCGAAGGTGTCATTGAACACCGTGGCGAGCCGGCCCAGCTCGTCGTCGGCGTTCTCGACCGGCAGTCGCTCGGCGAGGTGCTCGGCGCTGATGGAGCGCGCACGCTCGGCCATCCGTCCGAGGGGCGCGAGCGCGCGTCCGGCGATGAGATGGCCGGCAAAGGCCGCCGCCAGCACGCCGAGCGGTGCGCCGATGGAAAAGAGGAGGATGAGATCGCTCAGGTCCTGCCGCAGCCCGTCTTCGCTCCGCGCGACGCGAACCCACAAGCGGTGGTCGCCGAAGTCGCGCTCAACGGTCAGCGTGCGGACGTGGGCTCCGGCCGGGGTCTTCAGCGTGCGAAAACCCTGCGAGCCGGGCGGCGGCGGCGCGATCGCGGCACGGATCGCGGCACTCCTGGGCACGCCGCGGAGAAACAGCGGCTCCCCGCCCGAGTTGTACACTTCGACCCACCGCTGGGGACCCGCGTCGTACCCCGGGTCGGTGTCCATGGTCGACCGCCAGCCGACGACCGAGTCGAACCGCACGAGCATCTGCGCGGCGACCTCGAGATCCTCGGACAGATGGTGGTCGAGCGCGGCGCGCATCGAGCGCCATTCGAGGGCGAGGATGCCGGCGAGGAACGGCACCAGGATCGCCATGATCGACCCGGCGAACCACGCCGTCAGGCGCGTGCGCAGCCGCCACACGGTCACGTCTCTTCCTCCTTGACCAGGAATCCCACGCCCCGGACCGTGTGGATCAGGCGCGCGGAGAATCCCAGGTCGACCTTCTTCCGCAGCCTGGTGATGTGCACGTCGATCACGTTGTCGAGCGGCGTCGCGCGCGCGACCTCCTTCCACACGTCGCGCGCCAGCATCTCCCGGGACACGACCTGTCCCTGGTGACGCAGGAGGTACTCGAGCAACTGGAACTCGCGAGCGGTCAGCTCGATCGCCTGGCCGCCGCGATCGACCGTGCGCGTCGCGGCATCGAGCTCGAGGTCCGCGAGCCGCAGCCGATGGGTTTCGTCGGGCCGGCCGCGCCGCAGCAGGGCTCTCAGGCGTGCGACGAGCTCCGCGAAGGCGAACGGCTTGACCAGATAATCGTCGGCCCCCGCGTCCAGGCCGACCACGCGGTCATCGACGCTGTCCCGGGCGGTCAGCACCAGGACGGGGATCGCCAACCCGCGCCCGCGGAGCCCCGAGAGAACCTCGAGCCCGCTCCGTCCCGGCAGGCCCAGGTCGAGGACCAACGCGTCGAACGGCTCGGTTGTCACGCGGAAGTAGCCGTCTTCGCCGCTGCGAGACACCACCGCATCGTAGCCCTCGGCCGCCAGCCCCGCCTTGACCGCCGCCGCAACCTTCGCGTCGTCCTCGACAATCAGCACTCGCATGGATGGCTGTCAGCCCAAGGGTAACTCCGATTGCGCCGGTGACGAACCTGAAGAATTCCTGAAGAGTGGCGTCAGGAAGATCCGCGAAGTCCGTTATAGGCTTGTGATCGACGTGACCATCACGACTCGCGCGGCCGCCTGCCTGGTCCTCCTCCTGGCCTCTGCCGGCTGCCGCGACGATGCCCCGCCGCTCCTCGTCCTTGCGACCACCACGAGCGTGGGGCATAGCGGCCTGCTTGACACCCTGGTGCCCGCCTTTCGCGTTCGGACGGGGATCACCCTTCGCGCTCACCTGGTCGGCAGCGGACAAGCCCTGAGGATGCTCGAGCGCGGCGACGTGGCGGTGGTCATCAGCCATGCCCCGAAGCGCGAAGCGGAATTCCTCGCGCGCAACGCCGGCTGGTCCTACCGCAAGATCATGTTCAATGACTTCGTTCTCACCGGTCCACCCGCCGATCCCGCCGGGGTCGGCGGCGCCCGGACGGCGAGAGAAGCGATGGCGCGAATCGCGCGGCTCGACGCCACGTTTGTTTCACGCGGCGACAGCTCGGGAACGCACGAGCGGGAGGAAGACCTGTGGCGCGCGGCGGCAGCGCGCCCCACGGGAAGCCGCCTGATCGTGGCAGGGCAGGGCATGGCCGGCACGCTGCGCGTGGCGTCGCAGATCGGCGCCTACACTCTCTGCGATCGGGCCACCGTGGTGCAGCTGGCCCCCGCAGTGTCCGTGCAGATCCTCTTCGGCGGCGATCCGGCGCTGATCAATACGTACGCGGTCATTCTCCCGCGCAACGCCTCGCCGGCGGCGCGACGCTTTGCCGAGTGGTTGTGCCGCGGCCCCGGCCGTGATGTGATTGCCGGATATCGAGTCAGGGACGCGGCGGCCTTTACCGCGTGGCCGTCGGACCGCGAGGGTAGCCGGCCGTTCGACCTGCCGCGGTGATGGGCGCCCGCGACCGAGGAGGCAGCGTGCTTCAAGTTCTGCTCCGTGTGGTGGTGGTCCTGCTCGCCCTCGTCGGGGCTCTCGCGGTGACCGCGGCGGCCTGGTTTGCCGCGGGCGGGATCAGCGCGCGCGCGACGCCGGGCCGTGCGGAAACGGTTGTCGCCCGCCGCTTGCGCGCCGCGGCCATCCCTCGCGCCGCCCGCGATCTGCGCGCACCGGTGGCGCAGACCCGCGAATCCCTCCGGAGCGGCCTGGAGCACTTTGCCGATCACTGCGCGGTGTGCCACGCGAACGACGGCAGCGGCGACGCGGAAATGGGCAAGGGCCTGTATCCGCCGGCGCCGGACATGCGTAAGGGGGCGACGCAGGATCTCACCGACGGCGAGCTCTTCTACATCATCGAAAACGGCGTGCGCTTCACAGGCATGCCGGCGTGGGCGACGGGTACTTCTGAGGGTGAAACGGCGAGCTGGCACCTCGTCCAGTTCATCCGGCACCTGCCGAAACTCACCGACGCCGAGCTGGAGGAGATGAAAGGCTTGAACCCGAAGAGCGCGGACCAATGGCGCGAGGAAGAAGAGACGCGCCGGTTCCTGTCGGAGGAAGACAACGCCCCTGCGCCCCCGCGGCCGCGTCATAGGCATGGAGAGCATCAATGAGACGGATTGTTCTGGCGCTCGCGCTGCTTGCCTGCGTTGGCACGCCCGCCATCGCACACGAGGGACACGATCACAGAATCATGGGGACCGTGTCGGTGATTCACGAGAATGGATTCGAGGTCAAAGCCGCCAGGGACGGCAAGGTCTCGATGGTGGTGGTGAACGAAAAGACGAAGATCCTGCGCGAAAAGACGACCGCCACGCGATCGGAGATCAAGGTTGGCGACCGCGTCGTCGTGACGGCGATGACTGAGAAAGATGCCGCGGGTAAGGAAACCCTGGTCGCCAGGGAAGTGCGACTGGCCAATCGGCCGAAGCGCTGACGCGTTCGATGTATCCAGAGCTCGTGCGCTTCGGCGACTTCGTCGTGACCAGCTTCGGCGTGATGGTGGCGCTGGGAGCGCTGATTGGGCTCTGGATCTTCTCCAGGGAATTGGGCCGCTCGAACCTTGCACCAGGGGCCGTGGATGCCGCGATCTCGGGTGTCGTTGGAGGGCTTGCGGGAGCAAAGCTCCTGTGGTTCGCCGAACATTTTGGCGAGGAGCCGTGGCGCGGCCTGCTGTTGTCCCGCGGAGGGCTCAGCTGGTACGGCGGGCTCGCCGGCGGGCTCGCCGCAGGACTGATCACGATCGTCGCGAAACGCCTGCCCGTCATTCCGGTTCTGGCGGCGGCGACGCCGGCATTGGCCATCGGCCATGCGATAGGAAGGATTGGTTGTTTCCTGGTCGGCGACGATTACGGCCGTCCGTCCGGCGTGCCGTGGGCCGTCGCGTTCCCGGAAGGGCTGCCGCCGACCGATGTTCCCGTCCATCCCACGCAGCTTTACGAATGCCTTGCGTTGCTGCCGCTCGCCTGGGCTCTCGGACGGTTGCGCCGCAACGGCGTCCCCGATCGCGCCGTGCTGGGCGCTTATCTCATCGGCGCCGGTGCCATCCGGTTTGCCATCGAATGGATCAGGGTGAATCCTCCGGTGGCGCTGGGCATGAGTGTCGCCCACTGGGCATCCCTCGCGGCCATTGGAGCGGGGCTGGTGCAACTCTGCCGCAATTTTCCACGCCCCCGGCGCGCGGCGGGAGGATACTGACAGGAGCATACTGAACAGAACGTTTTTCTCACGGAGGTCACGTCACATGCGCATGCTGAAAGGATCCCTGCTGATGGCCGCATTGGTGTGCATTGCGGGTGCTCCAGTGGCGCACGCGGCACGTCTCGCCCAGGCCGCGCAGCACCAGCATCCAGCCGAGCCGCCGCAACCGCAAACGTCGGGCATGCAGGGCAAGATGACGACCGACTGCCAGGCCATGATGGCCGCGCGCCAGAAGATGATGGCGCACATGAAGGAAATGGACGCCGGGCTCGACACGCTCGCCCAGACGATGAACAGCGCGACGGGTCAGGCGAAGGTGGATGCCACCGCCGCTGTGGTCAATGAGCTCGTGACGCAGCGCAAAGCCATGCGCGACGGCATGGAGAAGATGCAGGGCGGCATGATGCAGCACATGATGGAGCACATGCAGGCGGGTGCGCAGGGCATGATGCAGTGCCCCATGGTGAAGAACATGGGCGGCATGAAGCACTGAGCAGGCTTCCGGTGTTACTCGGGGCCGGCTTGACGCGGTGCTGGCGCGCCAAGCACCTCCCGCACCTTCCTCGTCAGCGCGGCCGGCGTGAACGGCTTCTGGAGGAATGCCGTCGCGCGATCGAGCACGCCGTGGTGAACGATCGCGTTGTCGGTATAGCCGGACATGTAGAGCACGCGCATGTGCGGGCGCAGGGCCAGCAGCCGCTCGGCCAGGATCCGGCCGCTCATCTGCGGCAGCACGACGTCGGTCAAGAGCAGGGCAATCGGGCTCTCGTGCCGCTCGGAGAGTTCGAGGGCCGTGGCCGGATCGGGCGCGGCCAACACGGAATAGCCGTCGCGAACGAGGGCCTTGCGCGCCAGCTCGCGCAGCCGCTCGTCGTCTTCGACGAGAAGAATGATCTCGTGGCCGCCAGCCACGAGTGCGGCCGGCGCCGGCACCGCCGCTTCCGGACTCTCCTGCACCTGCGGCAGGTAGACCTTGAAGGTCGTGCCGTGCCCGGACTCGCTGTACGTCCAGATGTTCCCGCCGCTCTGCTTGACGATGCCGTAGACGGTGGCGAGGCCGAGCCCGGTGCCTCTGCCCGGCTCTTTCGTGGTGAAGAACGGCTCGAAGAGCCTCGCCTTCACCTCCGGCGTCATGCCGTGGCCTGTGTCGCTCACCGCGAGCATGACGTACGGGCCAGGCGTCACGGCGACGTGCATCTGCGCATAGGACTCGTCGAGCATCACGTTCGCCGTCTCGATGGTCAGCGATCCTCCGCGCGGCATGGCGTCGCGCGCGTTGACGGTGAGGTTCATCAGCACCTGTTCGATCTGGCCGCGGTCTACCCTGACGGTCGGCTGTTTCGCGCCGAGGTGCTCGGTGATGGCGATGTCCTCGCCCAGCACGCGCTGCAGCAGGCGGCGGTTGGCGGCAACGATCTCGTTCATGTCGTGCAGCGCCGGCTGGAGGATCTGCTTCCGGCTGAAGGCAAGGAGCTGCCGCGTGAGCGTGGCGGCGCTGTTTCCCGCATCGCGGATCTGCTCGACATCAACGCGCGCCGGGTGGTCCTCCCCCAGCTCGTCGACGACCAGCTCGCAGTAGCCGAGGATCGCCGTCAGCAGGTTGTTGAAGTCGTGCGCGATGCCGCCGGCCAGCCGCCCGATCGCCTCCATCTTCTGCGCCTGCCGGAACTGTTCCTCGAGCAGGACCCGCTCTGTCGTGTCGGTCGCGGTTACGAGCACGCCCGATGGCTGTCCGGAGGGAAACCGGATCGGCGCGTACGAGAAGCTGACAAAACGGCGCTGGCGCGGCCCCGAGGGGTCTGCCGCCGGAACGTCGAAGGGAACATCCACGAAGCCGCGCGGTTTCTCACCCGCCACGGTCTCCTCGAGCACCGGCAGCACGAGCGACGCCAGCTCGGGATGGGCTTCCGCAAACGGACGCCCCAGCATGACCGTCTCCGGATCGATGTTCTGGAGGACGCTGTTCACCAGCTCGAACCTGAAGTCGGGCCCGCGGAGCAGGGCGATGCCTTCCGGAATGCTGTTGACGATGGCGTTGAGCAGTTCTTCGCGTTCCGCGACCTGGGCGTTCAGGCGCTCCCGCTCTTCCGCGAGGCGCTTGCGTTCCGTGATGTCGCGGCTCATGCCGCGGATGCCGATGATCTGCCCCGCGGCGTCGCGCACGGGACGTAGCACGGCCTGGTACGTGTGGACCTGCCCGTCGGGCATTGGACTGCCGATCTCGACGTCCTGCACCTCTCCGGTCGCCAGGACCCGTCGTTTCAACTGCTGCCAGCGATCGGCAGCCGGCCCTGAGAAGCCCAGCTCCAGATCAGTCCTGCCGATGACCTGGTCGGCGGCCCGGCCGAGCGACGCGCGCAGCGCCTCGTTCACCCCCGTGAACCGCCCGTCGCGGTCGTAGCTGTAAATGTGGTCGGCCGTCGTGTCCACGAGGACACGATAGCGCTCCTCGCTCTGCCGGAGCGCTTCTTCGGTGCGCTTCTGTTGCGTGACGTCCTGGACGAACGAGGCCACCCCGACGACGCGGCCGTCATCGGTCACGAGCGGCGTGTTGTGCCACTCACAGACGACGCGGCGGCCATCCTTGGTGGTGTTTTCGTTCGTGCTCGTGGCGCCGCCGCGATTCGCAATCAGGTCGCGCCAGACCCGATCGACGTGCCCGCGGGCGGATTCGGGGACGACGAGATCCATCGCGTGGCGTCCGAGCGCCTCGGCCTGCGTGTAGCCGAAGATCCGCTCCGCAGCCGGGTTCCACCGGACAACCTCGAAATTGCTGTTCCATTCGATCACCGCCAGTGGCGTTTTCTCGATGTGGAGCGACAGCCGCCTGTTGGACGCCGCGGCGTCGTCGGCCCCATCGGGCCCGACGTTGTTGAAGGAACCGGCCATCGGGCATGTCCTCTGTTGGCGCGTTGACGCTGGCGCGCGTGCTGCGGTCCCTGCACGGATTGTTCCGCGCGGCTCGGCGCCGCCAAGTGCCACCGTTCCGGGGGGTTAATCGCTGGACGGGCAGGGTGGCCGAAGGGGGCCCGCCGGGTTGTCGGCGGCCCCCCGGCCACGGGTGTCATCGCCGGCTGACGGTTCCGTCGGCGGCGACCTTCGCGAAGACGTACGTCTTGCCGGCCTTGTCGAACGCGATCACCTCGTATGCCTCCGGCGTGGCGGACTCCATCCCAGGCGATCCGGCGGGCATGCCCGGCACCGCGATGCCGGCGATCGTCGGACGCTCGCGGAGCAGCCGTCGCACGGCCGCCGCCGGGATGTGTCCCTCGACGAGGTAACCGCCGATCACCGCCGTATGGCACGATCGCAGGGACTGCGGCACGCGCCGGCGTTCCGGAACGGCGTCGAGGTCATTCACCATCTGGGTCTCGACCGAGAACCCGGCAGCCCGCAGGTGCTTCACCCACCGGCCGCAGCACGGTCAACCCGGGCCCTCGAACACGCGCACCTGGGTCGCGGGCGCTACGCTCTTCTGTTGCGCCGCTGCGACCGGCGCCGCCGCGGGGCCCGCGAGCAGCGCCACCACGGCCATACACGTCGTCACTCTCTTCACGATTCCCCCCTACTTGGCAGCCTCGATCGACTCCACCTTGATGATACCGGTCTTTTCGTACAGCACGCCCTTGACGACCACCTTCCGGCCGGCGAGTCGTTCGGGCGCCGCCTGATCGCTGAGCACGTAGTGCTTGTCCTGCGTCAACAGGATGTACTTCACGTCCTTGCTGTGGCTGACGCAGTCGCGGACGCACTTGTCGTCGGGTGCGATCTTCATAGGGGCGTGATCGCGGACGCACATCGAGTCGCCAATCACACCGGTGAACGTGCGGGACTCCGAGGCGGCGATCGGCGCCGCGAGCAGGAGAGCCGAGAGCAGGAGAGCCGAGAGGACGAATGCAGGAATCTTCATGACGCGAGTTGCTCCTTGAGTGAGGGTTTGACTTCCGCGTGCCACTTCCACAGCTCGTACACGGCCGGGTAGACCATCAATTCCAGGACGAACGAGGTGAAAATGCCGCCCACCATCGGCGCGGCAATCCGTTTCATGACGTCGGCCCCGGCGCCGACGGACCACATGATGGGCACGAGTCCCATGAACATCACCGCGACCGTCATGAACTTCGGCCGGATGCGCTTCACCGCGCCGTGCAGGATGGCCGCCTGCAGATCGCGGAGCGAGCGCATCCGCCCGTCGCGGCGCGCGTCTTCGTACGCGAGATCGAGATACAGCAGCATGAACACGCCGGTCTCCGCGTCCACGCCGAGCAGCGCAATCAGCCCGACCCAGACCCCGATGCTCATGTTGTAGCCGAGCGCATACAGCAGCCAGATCGCGCCGATCGCCGAGAACGGCACAGCGAACAGGATGATGGACGTCTTCGCCCACGACTTCGTGTTCATGTAGAGCAGCAGGACGACGAGGAACAGCGTCAGCGGGACGATGATCGTCAGCCGCTGCCTGACGCGCTCCATCGCCTCGTACTGGCCGCTCCAGACGAGCGAGTAGCCGACGGGCAGCGCCACGCGCGAGGCCACCGCCTCCTTGGCGTCGGCGACGTAGCCGCCGATGTCCCGGCCGGCGACGTCGACGTAGACGTACCCGTTCAGCATGCCGTTCTCGTTGCGCAGCATCGACGGGCCGCTGACGATCCGGACCTCGGCGAGCTGGCTGACGGGCACCTGCATCCGGCCGTCCATCGCGGGCACAACCACCCGCCGGACGCTGTCCACGTCGCTGCGGTAATCGCGGAAGTAGCGGACGTTGACCGCGTAACGCTCGCGCCCTTCGACCGTCGTCGTGACGGTGTCCCCGCCGATCGCCGACATCACGACCATCTGCGCATCGTCGATGGACAGGCCGTAGCGGGCCAGCTCGTCCCGCTTCCAGACGAGGTCGAGGAAGTAGCCGCCGGAGGTCCGTTCCGCGAAGACGCTCCGCGTGCCGGGCACCGACGGGAGAACGGACTCGATCTCCGTGCCGAGGCGCTCGATCTCCTTGATGTCGGCGCCGTAGATTTTGATGCCCACCGGCGTGCGGACGCCGGTGGTCAGCATGTCGGTGCGCGCCTTGATCGGCATCGTCCAGGCGTTGGTGACGCCCGGCAGCTTGAGCGCCGCGTTCATCTCGGCGACGAGCTGTTCGGTCGAGAGGCGGTCGCTCGTCACCCGCCGCAGCACCGGCTTCAGCCAGTTCGGCGCCCAGTCGGAGTACCACGTGTCCACGTGGCGCCACTGGTCGTGCGGCTTGAGCAGGATGACGGTCTCCATCATCGAGAGCGGCGCCGGATCGGTGGACGTCTCCGCGCGCCCCGCCTTGCCGAGCACGCGCTCCACTTCAGGGAACTGCTTGATGATGCGGTCCTGCACCTGCAGCAGCCGCTGCGCCTCGGTGACGGAAATGCCCGGCAGCGTTGAGGGCATGTAGAGCAGCGACCCTTCGTCGAGCGGCGGCATGAACTCCGAGCCGAGGCGCTGGTAGACCGGGATGGTTGCGATGACGAGTGCGACCGCGCCGCCGATGACGGCCCACTTCCAGCGGAGGCACCACGCGCAGATCGGCTCGTAAACCCTGATCAGGATCCGGCTGATCGGGTGCGTCTCCTCGGAGTGGATCGTTCCGACGAGCACCGCGTTCACCGCGCGCGCGAGCCATCGCGGCCGGAAGGAGTACTGCTTCATGTGCGTGAAGAGCAGGCGCATGGCCGGGTCGAGCGTGATGGCGAGTACCGCCGCGACGATCATCGAGAAGGTCTTCGTGTAGGCGAGCGGCTTGAACAGCCGCCCTTCCTGCGCCTCGAGGGTGAGGACGGGGAGAAACGAGACGGCGATCACCAGGAGCGCGAAGAAGCTCGGCCCGCCGACTTCCTTCACGGCGTTCACGATGACGCGGTGGTAATCCTCTCGCCGGCCGGTGCGCTCCCACTCCTCGAGCTTCTTGTGCGTCTGCTCGACGACGACGATCGCGGCGTCCACCATCGCGCCGACGGCGATGGCGATGCCGCCGAGCGACATGATGTTCGAGGAGATGCCGAACAGCCGCATCGGGATGAACGAGATGATCACCGCGACGGGAATGGTGATGATCGGAATGACCGCGCTCGGAATATGCCAGAGGAAGATCAGGATGACGATCGCGACGATGACGAGCTCTTCGAGGAGCGTGTCCTTCAGGTTGTCGATCGAGCGCAGGATCAGGTCGGAACGGTCGTACGCGGTGACGATCCGGACCCCTTTCGGCAACGAGGGCTCGACCTCCTTCAGCTTCGCCTTGACGCGCTCGATGACATCCAGCGCGTTCTCTCCCTGGCGCATCACGACGATGCCGGCGACGACATCGCCGGTGCCGTCGAGGTCGGCGACCCCGCGGCGGAGATCCGGGCCCAGCGTCACCGTGCCGACGTCCCGGACGCGGACCGGCACGCCCGCTTCGGTCGACAGCAGCACGGTGTTGCCGATGTCGTCCGCGGATTTCGCATAGCCGCGGCCGCGCACCATGTACTCGGCGCCGGAGAACTCCACGAGGCGGCCGCCCACGTCGTTGTTGCCCGCGCGGACCGCCTCGATGACCTTCGAGACCGGGATGTTGAACGTTCGCAGGCGGTTGGGGTCGACCTGCACCTGGTACTGGCGGACGAAGCCGCCAATCGGCGCGACCTCCGCCACGCCGGGCACGGACTTGAGGTAATAGCGGAGATACCAGTCCTGGTACGAACGCAGCTCGTCCAGGCTGTGCGTACGCGTCTCGTCAACCAGCGCGTACTGGAACACCCAGCCGACGCCGGACGCGTCGGGCCCGAGCTCGGTCCTCACTCCCTGCGGCAGCCGCGGGAGCACGCCCGACAGGTACTCCATCGTGCGCGACCGCGCCCAGTAGATGTCCGTCCCCTCTTCGAAGATGACGTAGACGTACGAAAAGCCGAAGTCGGAGAACCCGCGGACGTCTTTCACCCTGGGCGCGCCGAGCATCGCCGTGACCAGCGGGTAGGTGACCTGGTCCTCGACGATGTCGGGGCTGCGGTCCCAGCGCGAGTAGATGATGACCTGCGTGTCGCTCAAGTCAGGGATGGCATCGAGCGGCACCGTCTTCATCGACCACGCCCCCGCGGCAACGGCGCTCGCGACGAACAGGAAGACGAGGAACCGGTTGCGCGCCGAGAACTCGATGAGGCGGTCAATCATGCTCGTGCCCCTTCGGCGCGGCCATCGCGCTGACCGCGGCGCGCAGCTGGCTCTCCGAGTCCACGAGGAACGCGCCGGAGGCGACGATGCGCTCGCCGGCGGCGAGACCACTGTCGATCGCGATGCGATCGCCCAGCCGCTCGCCGATCTTCACGGCCCGCGGCTCGAGGTAACCGTTGCCGCGATCGATGAACACGGTCTGGCGCTCGCCGGTGTCCAGCACGGCGTCGGCCGGCACCGTCAGCCGCGGCGTGCCGCGGACGGTAAACTCGGCGTTGACGAACATCTCCGGCTTCAGGCGCGTGCCGGGGTTGCCGACGTCGAGGCGCACCTTGATCGTCCGCGTCGCGGGATCCACTTCGGGCTGGATGTAGCTCACCTTCGCCGAGAGCGGGGGCGCATCCGAGTAGGGGACGAGGATGCGCGCGGTCTCGCCGACGCGGACAGACGCGGCGTCCGACTCGAAGAGGTCGGCGACGATCCAGACGCGGCTCAGGTCCGCGATGGTGTACAGGTCGCTGTCGGGCGTCACCTTCTGGTTCGGAAAGGCATTCCGCGTGGTGACGAAGCCGCCCGCCGGCGCCGGCAGCGCGATGCTGCGGATCGGCTCGCCGGTGCGGAGCACCTGTTCGATCTGCGCGTCGGTCAGGCCCCAGAGCTGCAGCCGTTGCTTCGCCGCGGCGAACAGCGAATCGCCGTGCGTGGACGCGCTCGGAAGGGGATTGGCGCTCATCAGGTCGCGCGCCTTGCGCGCGAGCAGCAGTTCCTGCTGCGAGGCCAGCATCTCGGGGCTGTAAACGGTCAGCATCGTCTGGCCGCGGCGGACGACCTCGCCGGTGAAGTCCACGTAGACCTTTTCGACCCACCCTTCGAAGCGGGGATGTACGTGGGCGATGCGCCTCTCGTCGAACGCGACCTTCCCGACGGTCCGGATGGTCCGCCCGCCGCCTTCCGCGGTGACCGTGGCGTACTTCACGCCGATCAGCTGCTGGCGTTCCGGAGAGATGTGGACGGTGCCGGGGGGCGCCGCTTCGGCGCCTGGCGCGTACACCGGCTCGAGCGTGTTGCCCGTTTCGGGATTGAGGCCCGGGGCGCGGGACGTGTATGACGGGACCTTCGGGTCGCGGTAGAAGAGCACCTTCCGCTCCGCGGACGGGGGAGCGGCGGCACCCACCTCGTCGGCGTACACGGGCTCGAGCGCCATGCCGCAGTCGGGCGCCGTGCCCGGCTTGTCCGACGTGTAGGCCGGGTGCATCGGGTCCACGTAGTAGAGAATCCGCCGCGCGCCCGCCGCCGCGCTCCTGCCGGGGGGCGTTGTGCCGGACCCGCCGCGCGCCAGGAAGCCACCGGCGAATGCCGCCGCCACCAGCGCAAGGACGAGGAAGACTTTGAGCAGTTTCATGGCAAACCTCAGTGCGCGATCGGCGCGCCCGTCATCTCTTCGAGGCGGCTTGCCGCGACGTGAAACGACGCGAGCTCGTCGAAGTACCGCATCTCGTTGTCGATGACGCTGGAGAAGTTCGTGAGCACCGACAGAAAATCCACGCCCCCCGTCTGGTAGCTCGCCATCGACGATTCGAGGGCGAGCCGCACCTGCGGCAGCAGCGTGTCGCGATACAAGCGGGCGAGGCGCGATGAGGTCGACGCCATCTCGTAGTCCTCCTGGATGCGCGCCTCGATGCCCCGCGCGGTGGCGTCGAGGGCGTGCCGGGCCTGATCCCGGAGGGCCGCCTGTTCCTTCACCGCGGCGGCGCGCCGCGCGCGCTGCAGCGGGACGGTGATGTCGAACCGGAATTCGTACATCGCGGGCATGGAGCCCATGTTGTAGTAGCCGCCGGACACGCCGAAGTCGGGCTTGTAGTCACGCCGCGCGGACTCCACGCCAACCTCGGCGCGCTCGATCATCTTGCGATCGCGCAGCAACATCGGGGCGTGCGCGCGCGCGCCGGCGAGCAGGGCGCCGACCGGTACGTCGAACGGCACGAACTGGAGATCCTCCGGGCGTCCGACCGGCATCCCCTGCTCGCGATTGATCAGCGCGTTCAGCTCGGCTTCGCGCGTGCGGCGTTCCTGCAGCAGCCGCTGCTCCTGCAGGTGCACGACCGTCAGTTCCGCCTGCCCCTTGAACACGTCCTGCTGGGCGGCGCCGCCGACGCCGTAGCGGGCCTCGCTCACTTTGAGCAGCGTCTCGAGCAACTCCCGGTTGCGGGCGAGCACGTCGACCGCGGCGTACGTGTACGCGAGGCGGTAGTACGCCTGCTTGACGCGAGTGACCACCGACAGGCGCGCCGCGGCAATCTCCTCGCGCGCTGCCTCCGCCTCTCTTGTCGCCATCGACGCACGCAGCCCCCGCTTCCCCGGGTAGGGGATCTCCTGCGTGACCATCAGGCCGATGTTCGCCGTCGGCTCCTTGCCGAGCCCGGCGCCGGGGAATGGCTTGCCGCTGGCGGCGTAGCCCGCCGAGACCATCGGGTCCGGCAAACTGCGTTCCTGTGCAGGACGCTCGAGCGCCGCCTCGTAGCGCAGCCGGGCGGCCGCAATCTCAGGGCTTGCCGCCATCGCCGCGTCAATCAGGGGCGCGAGCGTGGTGCGCGGCGCCTCCGCCTGCGCGAAGGCAGGCGCCGAGTACGCGAGCGCAAGAATCGCGAACGTGAAACGTAAACGCATGACACCTCTCCTGTGAACACACGCGTGCGGCGAGCGCACGCAGCCAGAGAGGTGGCGCTAGATCAGGAAGGCGGCGTTGAGCGTGGGAAGATCGATGGATCGGTACCCGTGCGGCGGGGCCGCACGGAGCAATGCGGGCAGCGCAGGCCGTGCGTGGCTGACAGTCGAAAGCGCGCCGTCCGCCTGGAGGACGGTCGCGCCGCTGTCCACGCGCGAGGTCGGGCCCGCGTTCGACACGGGAAGCGTCGGGCTCCCGTCCTCCCGGGCCGCGCAGCAATCCATGCGGTGCGGCGCAGCGGGACCGCAGTCATGCCCGGCGGGCGGGGCGGGCGGCTGGCAGTGCCCCTCCTGCGTCGCGGCGGCGGCAACCGGCACGCACACGAGCACCGGGCTGACGGCCAGCATCAGCGCGATCGCGGGGCTCACGATACGGCGGGTCACCTGTGTCATGCTCCAGCCTTGGCTTTGGCCTCGTCCAGCAACCGCCGGACGCGCTCCCCTTCAGGATAACCCGGATTGGCCCCCAGGAGCTTCTCCCAGGCCAGAGAGGCCCCCTTGTAGTCATTTTTTCCCTGAGACTTCACGATCCCGATGTTGAAGAGCGTCTGGCCATGAGTCGGATCGATGGCCAGCGACTTCTCGAACTGCGCGAGGGCGCCATCCGCGTCCCCGGTGTACCAAATCGCCGTGGCCAGATCGGTGCTCACATTGATGTTTTTCGGCTCGAGCGCGAACGCCTGGCGATAGTACACGATCGCCTCGGAATATCGCCCGGCGTCGTACAGCCGGTTTCCAAGCTCCGTTGCGGCGCGGACGTTCTTCGGGTCAGCCTTGAGGATGTCCCGATAGGTCTGCAGTTCCTGTTCGTTAATTGCAGGCGCGTTGCTCGAAGCCGCAGCCGTCGTCTCGGTGGTGGCGGTGGTGGTGGCCGGTGATGCGGCCGCGCCGATCCCCTGCTGCGTGGCAATGAGGTAGCCCGCGATCACGCCGAACAGCACCCCGGCGATGCCGCTGACAATCGCCATCGCCGACATCGGGTTGGTGCGAGCCGGCCTTGATGAAACCGTGCGTTGTGGCATGACGTTCCGAGACAAGAGAAGCCCGCAGCCGTGACGCTCTGAAAACTCAGGGGTTCGCTGGTGGCGTGTGACTCGGACCTAGTAGGGCCAGGTATGCGCGCCAGCGCAGCGACCGCACCCTCGCCGGCAGAGCGACGGAGGAGACGGCTGCGGGGCAGGTGTTGCCAAAACGAGACTGCAGCTTGCGTGCCGACAGGGACCTCACCGCAGCACACGCAGAACTCGCTGGATCTCCAAGAATTTCCGCGAATTCGACGGGTTCCGCGATGAAAAGCGCTGTCTGCGGCGCGGGAAATTCCCCACTCCGCGCCGAAATTCCAGCACCGTTACTTGACCTTGTGCACGAACCCTTTCATGGCCGAGTAGAAGAACCCGCGGTAGTGCGGGCTCTTGTTGTTATGGCACTCGGTGCAGGTGCTCTCGCCAGGCGCCTTGGTGTACGTCTCCGGCGTGCCGCCTCCCTTGGCAGACTCCGCGTGCGCGCGTCCTGGCCCGTGGCAGCTTTCGCACTGGACGCCACCGTTCACCGTTCGCCCATCGACCGAAACGGCCTTCGCGCTGCCGGTGAAATGGCAGCCAGCGCACTCTTTCTCCTGGTCGCCGCGGCTCAGGCGATTGAGCGCGGTCTTGTGTTTCGTCCTGGCCCACGCGGCGTAAATTTCCTCGTGACAGTCCTTGCAGCCCGTATCCCACACGTAGCCGGACGTATCGGCAGGAACGGTCGACTGCGACCACGCGAACGTGCCGCCGGCTACCCATGCGAGGAGCAGCATCACAAGCGACATCGACTGGCTCCTTCTCTGAAGTTGGAAACGAGTTTGCCCTCTTGAGGCAGCAATTCCAGTTCCCGGCCGCACCCGGTTCTTCGGCCGGAAAAGGGGATGTCACACGTGAATCCGCGACGGGAAACCCGCGCGGCTGACGGAATCCCGGCAAATCGTACCCGTACAGGTGGTCTGCCGATCGGCCGGAACCGGCCGTTTGGCGCGTTTTAGGCGCAAATCCGCGCAGTTCGGGGGTATCCGCCGTACTGGCACCGCGATTGGATTCGTTTTCCGTCGCACTAGTCCCACCGGCGCCGGCGGCGAACAGCTTTTGCCGTCAAACGCGGCTGCGGCGAGCCTGCCTGGTATCATCCAGCCGTCGTCGGCGCCGAACTACAGAACGCAGGGCCGGCTGTTCTTCCCGAACAGCCGGCCCTTTTTTTTGTGAATAAGTGTGACAGTCACACTTTCCGACAGAGCGGCGCGGAAAGTGTGACTGTCCCACTTATTCCAAATTCCAAATCCTCAAATGTAGTACTGCTGGCTCTTGCCCTTCCAGATCCTGTAGATGTTCACCAGGTAGACAGTGACCAGCGTCATGCCGAACAGGTAGATGCCCAGCGCGATGCGCATGGAGCCAGCCGGCGAGGACGCGTTGTAGATGTCGAGCCCAGGGTGGGAAGAGCCGGGCAACGCGGGGAGCAGGTGCGGAAACAGGCCGGCGGCCGCCGATGCGAGGGTGCCGGCGATGAGCGTGGCGCTGCCGAGAAACGCCCCGCGGTTGTCGTGGCGCGCCCAGGCGCGGCGCAGGTACGCGGCGCCTCCCAGACCGATGAGCGGGAAGGCCAGCAGCACCGGCCATCGCGTGAAGTTCGTCGTGAAATCCGGCCGCACGACGAATGACGCGGCCACCATCGCGGCGAGCAGCGCGAGGACGACCCACCACATCCATCCCACCAGCCGGCGGGCGCGCGGCTGGAGCTGGCCGTCGGTCTTGTGCGCGAGCCACGCCGCGCCGTGGAGCGACAACGTGGCGAGCGACAGCACGCCGCCGAGCACGGCGAACGGGTTCAGCATGAGCGCGAACGAGCCCTGGAACTCCCCGCGTGCGTCGAGCGGCACGCCGCGCAGCACGTTGCCGACCGCCACGCCGAACAGCACGGCGAGCAGCGCGCTCGCGCCGCAGAACACCACGTCCCACACCTCGTGCCAGAGCGGGCTGTCCACCTGGTGGCGGAACTCGATGCTGATCCCGCGCAGGAGCAGCAGCCAGAGCACCACCATCAACGCCAGGTAGAAGCCGCTGAAGCTGGCGGCATACACGGCCGGAAAGGCGACAACCATGGATCCGCCCGCCGCGAGCAGCCAGACCTCGTTGCCGTTCCAGACCGGGCCAATCGTGTCGATCGCGCGTCCACGCTCGCTCGCGTTCCGCCCGACGAAAAGGTGCAGCGCGCCGACGCCAAGGTCGAAGCCGTCGAGCACGGCATAGCCGGTAAGCATGAAGGCGAGGACGACAAACCAGAGTTCGTGAATCACCAAATCACCAAATTACCAAATCTCAGGCGTGCCCATGCCGTGATCCCTGGTGAACGATCTTGAGGAACAGGAACACGTATAAGAGGCCCAGCAGCAGGTACAGCCCCATGAAGCCGAGCAGCGTGAAGACGGTCATCCCCCCGCTGACGTTCGTGGAGGTGGCTTCGGCCGTCCGCTGCAACCCGTAGACGACCCAGGGCTGCCGGCCGACCTCGCCCACGATCCAGCCCGCGTGGTTCGCAACGTATGGGAATGGCATTGCCAGCATCAGGACCCACAGCCACAGCCTGTTGGTGAAGAGCGTACCGCGCCAGAGCAGCAGCGCGGCGACGCCAAGCACGGCGATGAAGATCGTGCCGAGCCCCACCATGATGTGGTACGCGTAATACACGAGCTCCACCGGCGGCTGGCGATCGTCCGGGATGTCGTTGAGACCCACGACCTTGGCGCGGAAATCGCCATAGGCCAGGTAGCTGAGCATCTTCGGGACGAAGATCGGATCGAGCAGTTCCCGCCTTTCCGTGTCCGGCATGCCGATGATGGCGAGCGGCGCCCCTTCCTGCGTTTCGAACACGCCTTCCATGGCCGCCATCTTCACGGGCTGATACCGCGCCACGTTTTCCCCGTGCAGCGACCCGGTGGGGAAGAGCGACACGAGCGCGAAGATCAGGCCGGTCGTGACGCCGAGGCGTACCGACAGGCGGCCCAGCTCCGGCTCGCGGCGCGAGAGCAGGTAGTAGGAACCGACGCCCGCCATCACCATCGATCCGGTGATCATCGATCCGGAAATCACGTGCGGATACATCCACCGCACGTAGGGGTTGCCGAGCAGCGCCCAGAGGCTCGTCAGCTCGGCACGGCCGTTGACGATCTGGTAGCCGACCGGGTTCTGCATCCACGCGTTGGTCGCGACGATGAAATAGCCGGAGACGACGGCGCCGAGGCCGACCATCACGGCCGCGAGCCAGTGCAGAAGGGGGTTGACGCGGCGCTCGCCGAACAGGAACACGCCCAGGAACGCCGACTCCGCGAAAAACGCGAACACGCCCTCCATGAACAGCGTCTGCCCCACGACGGGCCCCGCGTACCGGGAGAAACGCGCCCAGTTCGTGCCGAACTGGAATTCCATCGGGATGCCGGTGACCACACCCGCCGCAAACGTGATGGCGAAGATGCGCGCCCAGAACCGCGCCGCGTCGCCGTACTCGTCACGTGCCTTGACGATCTGCAGCGTCTTGAGCACCGCGATCAGCACGCCCAGCCCCATCGTGAGGACGGGGAACAGGTAGTGAAACATGATCGTGAAGGCGAACTGGAACCGCGCCGCGTATATCGCATCCGTCATGAAACAACCTCGGTAGCCGTGGTCTCGGTCGGATGGACGCGCGCCGTGACGGCGTCGGCGAGCCGGTCCGCATCGGCGATGCATGCGTTGATGGAGGGCCCGCGGTAGGCGTTGCCGCCGAGAAACAGGCCGGGCCACGCGGCGAGGCGGCGGTCGATCTCGGCCAGGCGATCGAGATGGCCCACAGTGTACTGCGGAATACCGAGCGGGTGTCGAATCACCCGTGCGAGCACCGGCTGCACGGACAGGTTCATCGCGCGCCGCAGGTCGTCCCGCGCCGTCTGCAGCAGCTCGTCGTCGGAGAGCGACAGGATCTGCGGATCGCTGGCGCCGCCAATCATCACGCGGATCAGCGCGCGCCCCTCGGGCGCGCGGTGGGGATACACGCTCGAGTCCCACAGCGCGCCGAGGATGCGGAGCCCTTCGCCCCTGGGCACGAGGAACCCGAATCCGTCCAGCGGCCCGCGCGTGCGGGTCAGGTCGGCCTCGTCGTACCCGAGGCACACGACAGCCAGCGGCGCGCTCGGAATCTGCCGGAGCGTGGCTGAGAGCCCGTATGAGAGCGGCTGGACCAGATTCGCGCTGACGCCGGCCGCGCCGGCCAGCACGACGGCGCTCGCCGCGATCGGCCCGCGGGAGGTCGCCACGTCCCAGCCAGAGGCGCCGCGCGAGAGGCCGGTGACTTCGGTATTGAGGCTGAGCGCCGGGCCGAGGCGCGCCGCCAGCGCGTCGATGAGATCCTGCGTGCCGCCGACAAACGAGGTGAGCGTGCCCGTGGGACCGACGTCGATGCCGCCCTCCCGCTTCCGGCCCGCGGCTTCGCGCCGTTTCGCGAGGAGCGCCCTGAAGAGCCCGCCATATTGGGACTCCATTTCCACCATCTTCGCGAAGCAGGCCGCGAGCGACAGCTCGCGGGCGTTGCCGGCAAAGATGCCGGACACCATCGGGTCCACCATGACGGACGCCGCTTCCGAACCGATGCGGCGCGCGGCGAAGGCGTAGATCGTTTCGTCGCCGCCCGGGGCGGGCTTTGCCCAGGGTTCGGCCGCGATCCGCAGCTTGCCGCGGAGCGACAACAACCCGCTCGTGAGAAAGGCACCGGGGCCCATGGGCACCTCGTGGAGCCCTCCCCCGCGGTAGATGAAGCGCCGCCTGGCGGCGTCGGAGCTGCGGACCACCCGGCCAGTCAGGCCGAGCGCTTCAACGAGGCGGAGGGTTTCCGGAGCGTTGTCGAGGAACCCGTTCGGTCCCCACTCGCAGAGAAATCCGTCGATGTTCGCCGTGCGGATGTTCCCGCCCGGGCGGTCGGCACGTTCGAGGACCGCAACGTCCACGTGCCGCTGCTGGAGCGCGAATCCGAGCGAAAGGCCGGCGATGCCGCCGCCCGCGATGACAACCTTCTTCATGCGTTGAGGACCCGCCTACTGCGCGGCCGCCACCCGTTGCGCCGCCGCGACGCGTTCGACCTGCCGGGCCAGCGACTCGATGAACTGCGGGTGCGTGTTGAGCGCCTCGGGCCGGCGGTACTCGATGATGCCAGCCTTGCGCGCCGCTTCCCCGAACAGCTGGTCGATTTCATACAGCGTCTCGATGTGATCCGAGACGAACGACAGCGGCACCACCAGCAGGTGCTTCACGCCGGCCGCCGCCAGTTCTTCAATCGTTTCCTCGGTGCCGGGCCCGATCCAGCGAACCGGGCCGGTGCGCGACTGGTAGGCGAGCACCTGCCGGTTGGGGAGCCGGAGCCGATCGAGGAGCCCCTGCCGCGTCGCCTCGATGTGCGTCACGTACGGATCGCCCGAGTCCACGAACTTCTGCGGGAGGCCGTGCGCGCTGAACAGGATGACGCCGTCGCGCCGCCCCTCGGGCGTCATGGCGTCGTACGCCTCGCGGATTCGCGACGCGAACGCCTCGAGGTACAGCGGGTCGTCCGGGTAGCTGTGGACGTGCGTGACGTCAAACCCGTGGCGCCGCCAGCGCGTGTCTGTCAGCGCGCGATCGAAATCCGCCTGCGACGAGCCGGTCGTCGCGCGCGAGTAGTGCGGATAGAGCGGGACAGTGATGACGCGGTGGATGCCGCGGCCGGCCATCGCCTCGAGCGTGTCGGCCGCCGACGGGCGCGTGTAGCGAAACGCCGTGAAGACGGAATAAGTGGGACAGTCACACTTATCCGCAGCATGACGAGGATAAGTGTGACTGTCCCACTTATCCGACCTATTCAGCCGCTCCTCGAGCGCCTCCGCCTGCGCGCGCGTCAGCGGCAGCTGCGGCGACCCGCCGCCGATGCCCTCGTAGTTGCGGCGCACCGATCCGCGGCGCGCCCGGGCGATGACGCGCGCGAAGATCGGCTGCACGACGGCGCCCAGGGGCAGCTCGATAATGGCGCGATCCGAAAAGACGTTGACCAGGAAGGGCTCGACGGCGTCGAGGTTTTCCGGTCCGCCCATGTTGAACAGTACGACTCCGATCGTCTCCGGCATCGCGGCTCCTAGACCGTGCGTGAGAAAACGGGCTTCGCGGCGTGCCGCCCCAGGTAGGCGTCGAATGCCATGCAGACGTTGCGCACGAAGCGGCGCCCCGGCGGGAGGACTTCGACCCCCTCCGCCGCGACCCGCACGAAGCCGTAGGTGGCCGGCCCCCCATCGGCCCGCAGCACCGCAAGCTCACCCGCGAAGTGCTCGTCGAAGCGGATGCCATACCGCCGCTCGGTCTCGCGGGCGTCCGCCAGGAAGTTGCACATCAGCTGCGTGATGACATGCCGCCGCAGCCGGTCTTCGGCGGTGAGGACCAGCCCCTTCTCGATGGGCAGCCGGCCATTGTCGATGCACGCGTAGTACGTGCTGAGCTTCTTCGTGTTCTGCGCGTAGGCGCCGCGCACGTCGCCGATCGACGTCACGCCTACGCCGATTTGATCCGGCGCCGGGCGCGTCGTGTAGCCCATGAAGTTGCGATGCAGCACGCGTCCCTCGGCCGCGAGCGCCAGCTCGTCGTCCGGCACCGCGAAGTGATCCATGCCGACCTGCCGATACCCCGCCCCGACGAACGTCTCCAGGGCGGCCGAGAACAGCTCGAATTTCATCTCGGCGGGCGGAAGGTCTTTCAGCTCGATCCGCTTCTGGTTGCCTTTGATCCAGGGCACGTGGGCGTAGGAGTACACCGCGAGACGATCGGGCCTCAGCTCGGCGACCGACTCCAACGTGCGCGTGAAGCTCTCCGCGGTCTGCTGCGGCAGCCCGTACACGAGATCGAAGTTGATTGACTGAAACCCGGCAGCGCGCGCCGCCGCGTACAGCTCGCGCGTCGCTTCCTCGGTCTGGTGGCGGTTGATCGCGTCCTGCACGATCGGCGAAAAGTCCTGCACGCCCACCGACAGCCGGTTGAAGCCGAGGCGGCGCAGCGTGTCGAGGTGCGCGCGCGTCGTGACGCGGGGGTCGACTTCAATGGCCTGCTCGGCGTCAGCGGCGATATCGAAGTGCCGGACGACCTGCGCCTGGAGCGCTTCCATCTGCGCCGGCTCGAGGTAGGTCGGCGTGCCGCCGCCCCAGTGGTACTGCACGACGCGGCGCCGCCCGCGCAGGCGCGCCGCCACCATCTCGAGCTCGCGGTGCAGGTACTCGAGGTAGCGGGCGGCCACGTCCCGCTTTTCCGTGATGATGACCGAACAGCCGCAGAACGAGCAGCGCGCCTGGCAGAACGGCAGGTGCACGTAGAGCGAAAGCGGCTCGCCGACTGCCGCGGCCGCCTCGTCGAGCCTGCCCAGGTAGTCCCGTTCGCCGAACTCGCCGGTGAATTCCACGGCCGTCGGATACGAGGTATAGCGCGGCCCCGGCCGGTCGAAAATCCGGACCAGTTGCGCGGTTGTCAGTGCAGTCCCCATCTGCATGCTTCCCCGGTCATCAAAGGCCGTACCGCGGCGATTTCTTGAGGGAATCGCGCATTTGCGGCAGGCGCCGCGCGGGCTGACGGATTTCCGGCAGACCGCTGGATTGTGCCCTGAAATGTTGGGCGAATCAGCGTGGCATCACTGTTGCGGAAGGCGCCCGTCAGTGCAGGCCACCTTCTCGCCCGACGATGTTGTCACGGGTCGAAGCCCGCGGATGCGGGCCGTCTTCGACTTTGTCCGCGTGATTGCCGACGGCGAGAGCAACGTGCTGATCACCGGCGAGACCGGCACCGGCAAAGAGCTGATCGCAAACCTCATTCACCATCATAGCCGGCGGCGCGGCCGCGCGTTCGTGCCCGTGAGCTGCGCGATCCTCACCGAGACGCTCATCGAGGCGGAGTTGTTCGGCCACGAGCGCGGCGCCTTCACCGGCGCGATCAAGGAGCGCGCGGGCCGCTTCGAGATGGCCAACGGCGGCACCATCTTCCTCGACGACGTGGACGACGTGCCACAGGCCGTGCAGGTGAAGCTCCTGCGCGTCCTGCAGAACCGCGTCGTCGAGCGCGTCGGCGCCACGCGGACGATCGACGTCGACGTGCGCGTCATCACCGGCTCGAAGCGCAACCTTCGGCGGCTGGTCGACGAAGGCAGATTCCGCGAGGATCTATATTACCGCCTGAACGTCGTGTCACTCGACCTTCCGCCGCTGCGCGAGCGGCCGGAAGACATCACCGAGCTGACCGCGCACTTCATGGACAGGTTCTTCCGCGACCGCGGGGAGCGGCCGCGCGGTCTGTCGCCGATGGTCGAGCGCGCGTTCCACGGCTACCCGTGGCCGGGGAACGTCCGCGAGCTCGAGAACGCGTGCGAGCGCATCGCGCAGACGTGCCGGTGCGAGCAGGTGAAGTTCGGCTGCGTGCCGGCGTCCGTGCTGTTCCACGCGCGGCTCAGCGGCGAGGTGCCGACCGTCTGCGACAATCCCTCGACCATCACGCCGGTGTCGCTGGACGATCGGCTGCGCGAAGTCGAGACGCGCCTCATCGTGTGGGCGCTGAAGCTCAGTCACGGGAACAAGTCGAAAGCCGCCGAGCTGCTGCACGTCAAGCGGTCGACGCTCGGCGACCGGATCAGGAAACTCGCCCTCGACCACCTCGAATCGGCAGAGTGAAGGAGCGGCCACGCATGGCGCTGAGCACTGCCACGACGACCAAGAACGGGCTCTTGAAGCTGACCGTTGCCGGCCCGGAACACGAACCGTTGCCCGCCGAGGACGTGACGCGCATGTTTGGCGCCAGCGCCCTGGGCACCGCGCGACTCGAGCGCCTCGCGCGATGGTCGCGGCTCATCGCCATCTGCGGCGCCACGCCGGTGGGGGTCGCCACCTACCAGGGGGCCGGCGGCGAAGTGCGGGCGCCGGACTTCGGCCTTGACGTGTCCGGCGCGTGCGACATCGACGCCGTCGTCTCCGCCATCGTCCACGGCCTCGAGGTCGCCTGCCTCGCGGCGGGCGCGAGGCGGGTCGTCGTCATGCCCCCGAAGGGGGGCGAGCATCTCCTGGTGCGCGCCGGCTTCGTCGCCATCCATGAGGGCTGCGCCGGCAGCTGGATGGAAAAGACGCTCACCTAAGTCGAACTAGAAGACCGTCACCGCCAGACCGGTGGCGCGCGCCTTGGCGGCGATCGCCTCCAGCTCCGTGGTCGGCACCGGCTGCAGCGCGGACCAGGCCGGCACGCGGTCGACCGAGTACACGTGCACGGCCACCGGCGCAATGACCCGCAGGGCGGCCACCCAGCGTTCCACGGTTTCGGGTGCGGTGTTGTCCACGCGCCCGTCACGGCTGCGTGCAAACAGCGACTGGATCGTCACGTGCGGCAGCGCGCGCAGCGCGTCCACCACGTCTGCGAGGCTGGCGCGCGCGCCGTTGAGCCGTTTGAACAGCCACGGGTCCGCCGTGTCGAGCTTCAGGTACGCGTCGTCGACCCGACGCAGCGCGTCGAAGACCGCGGGGCGATCCAGCGTGCCCGCGTTCGACAGCACCGCGATGCGCGCGTCGTGCAGCGCCTCGTCGCGAATGACGCGCAGTCTCTCGACGACCTCACCGAACCGGGGATGCAGCGTCGGCTCGCCGTTGCCCGCCAGCGTGATGCGGTCCACGCGGCCGCCCGCCGTCTCGAGGGCGCGCAGCGCGCGGCCTACCGCGTCGGCTATTCTTGAAGGCGCGGGCCAGTGGTCCGGCGCGACGGCCGATTCCCCTTCGCGCGTCCACCCGTATTGACAGTAAGCGCAGTTGAAGTTACAGATTTTTCGGCCCGCCGGGAAGACGTTCACGCCGAGCGACCAGCCGAGACGGCGCGAGTGCACAGGTCCGTAGACGACCTCATCCAGCAACGGAAGCAACGGCATGGGTGATGCTGCAGAATGCAACTTTGGGGACTGCCATGAAATCAGCCCGTTTTGAGCCGATGGGGGTACCTGCTGCCGGGAGACCGGCATGAACCTGCGGGCCACATCCGCTGTCGCCCTGGGGCTGGTGATCGGGGCCGCGGCCGGCGTTGGCGCGTACACCTTTATCTACGCGCAGGGCGCTTCGTACCTCACGAACGACCCGAACGCCTGCGTCAATTGTCATGTCATGCGCGAGCAGTACGATGGATGGGTCAAGTCGAGCCACCGGTCCGTGGCGGTCTGTAACGACTGCCACACGCCGCCCGGGCGCGTGGCGAAATACGTCACCAAGGCTCAAAATGGCTTCTGGCATTCGTTCGCCTTCACGACCGGGCGGTTTCCCGATGAGATCCTGATCACCTCGCGCAACCACGGCGTGACGGAGCGCGCGTGCCGCAAGTGCCACGAGTCCATCACGCTCGAAATCGATGGACCGCACGCCGCCAAGACGCCCAGGGACGAACTCGCCTGTGTCCGCTGCCACCGCTCGGTGGGGCATCTTCATTGAGGCCACCTCATGGTTGACGAGAAACGAGAGGAGAAGCCGCGCATCCGCGCCGCGCGGCTGATCGCGCTCACCGTGCTGATCGCGGCGCTGGCCACGATTGCACTCACCGCGCTGCTCGTGAACATCTTCGAGCACAAGCAGGAGGCCCGCAATCCGTTCTTCCGCGTCGTCGAGCTGACCGATGACACGGAGGATCCCGACGTCTGGGGCAAGAACTTCCCGCAGCAGTACGACGGATACAAGCGGACCGTGGACCAGCGGCGCACACGCTACGGTGGCAGCGAGGCGGTGCCACGCACGCCGACGGACGTGGATCCGCGCTCGGTCGTCGCGCAGTCGCGGCTGGAGGAAGATCCGCGCCTGAAGACGATGTGGGCGGGTTACGCGTTCGCGAGAGACTTCCGCGAAGAACGCGGCCATGCCTACATGCTGGAGGACCAGTTGTTCACCGAGCGGCAGCAGGTCACGAAGCAGCCCGGCACGTGCCTCAACTGCCATGCGTCGATGTATGTCGCCTACAAGAAGGCTGGAAACGGCGACATCGTCAAGGGTTTCGAGGCGCTCAACACGCTGCCGTACTTCGAGGCGCGCAAGCACGTGAAGCACCCGGTTGCGTGCATCGACTGCCACGACTCGCAGACGATGCAGCTGCGGGTGACGCGGCCGGCGTTCATGGAAGGCATCCGCGCCGCCAAGGCCGTGCAGGGCGTGAAGGACTACGACGTCAACAGGATGGCCACGCGGCAGGAGATGCGCGCGTTTGTCTGCGGCCAGTGCCACGTCGAGTACTACTTCAAGGGGCCCGAGAAGCGGCTGACGTACCCCTGGGTCAACGGGCTGAAGGTCGAGAACATCCTCGCCTACTACGAGGAGCAGGGCTTCAGCGACTGGACGCACGCCGAGACCGGCGCCGGCGTCCTGAAAGCGCAGCATCCCGAGTTCGAGATGTGGAACCAGGGCATTCACGCGCGCTCGGGCGTGTCGTGCGCGGACTGCCACATGCCGTACATGCGCGTCGGCGGGCTGAAGATCAGCGACCACCACGTGCGCAGCCCGGCGCTCAATATCAATCGCGCGTGCCAGACCTGCCACCGCTGGCCGGAAGAGGAGCTGAAGGCGCGCATCGAGACGAGCCAGGAACGCGTGTTCGGCCTCCGCAACCGCGCCATGGACGCGCTTGTCGCGCTCATCGGCGACCTCAAAGCCGCGAGGACGGCGGGAGCCGGCGAGGCGGAACTGCAGGTCGCACGCAAGTTCCAGCGCGAGGCGCAGTTCCGCCTCGACTTCGTCGAAGCGGAGAACTCCACCGGCTTCCACGCGCCGCAGGAGGCGGAGCGCATTCTGGCCGAAGCGATCGACTTCGCCCGGCAGGGACAGCTGGCGCTCGCGCGCGGCGGCATCCGCGCGACCGCGGCGCCGGCGGCCGGCGGAGGCGCGCGCTGATGTATTCCGCGCTTCTTGCGGCGGCGCTCTTCGCGACGCCGCCGCAGACACCCCCCGCGGCACAGTCGCCCGCTGTGCCCGCGACGTTCTTCGCGCGGAATACCACGCGCGTGGAGTCGTGGCGCTTCTTCGAGCCGCGGCCCGGCGGCGGCGATCCTCACTACGCGTTCATCGCCAACCGGCTCCTGTTCGGCGCGCGGCATACCGGACGGCGCTGGCACTTCCAGGGCGCGGGCCAGTACGTGCAGTTCGGGCACCTGCCGCAGCGCGCCTTCGGGCCGGGGCCGCTCGGGACCGGCGGGGCGTACTACGATGCCAGCCGGGACGCGGCGAGCCGCCAGCTCTATCTCAAGTACCTGAACGCCACGATCAAGGGGCTCGCGCCCGGCCTGGACATCCAGGCGGGCCGGTTCGGCTATGCCTCCGGGGCCGAGGCCTTCTCGGGGGTTCCGAAAATCGAGGCCGTCAAGCGGCAACGCGTGGACTCGCGGCTGATCGGCGAGTTCGAGTGGTCGATCTATCAGCGCTCGTTCGACGGGGTGCGCACCGACTGGAGGCGCGGGCGCTATCAGCTGACCGGCGCGTGGTTCCGTCCCACGCAGGGCGGATTCGAAGAGGATGCGAACGTGCACGTGCGCGAGGTGAACGTCGCCGTGGCAGCGCTCACCGCGAAACCGGGGAGGTGGCTGCCGCATACCGAATCGCAGGTGTTTGTCTATCACTACGATGACAATCGGCTCGTGCACGCGCGGCCCGACAACAGCGGAATGCCTGCCGCTGCCGTTGACGTCGCCGTGACGACCGCCGGCGGGACGCTGGTCACCGCGTGGCCATCCGGGTTCGACACGCTGCTGTGGGCTGCCGCACAGACGGGCGACTGGTACGGACAGGATCACCGCGCGTGGAGCCTCGCGGCGGAAGCCGGCTACCAATGGAATGACGCGACCTGGAAGCCATGGGTGCGCGCCGGGATCAACGCCTCTTCCGGCGACGGTGCGCCAGGCGACGCCGGCCATCGCACGTTCTTCCAGATGCTGCCGACGGCCAGGAAGTACTCGCTCTCCGCTGTCTACACGCAGATGAACCTGCGCGATCTCTTCCTTCAGGCCCTGCTCCGACCCTCCGGGGCACTTTCCATCCGCGCGGACCTCCACCGCCTCGATCTCATGCAGCGCGCGGATCGGTGGTATTTCGGAAGCGGCATCACCCAGCGGACGGGCGCCGGTTTCGGTTTCGGCACCCGCGCATCGACCAACGAGAAGGCGTTCGGGACCGTGCTCGAGGGCGCTGCTGAATACACGTTCAATCCCAACTGGTCACTCAACGGGTATGCGGGATGGATCCGGGGAGCCGGGGTGGTCCAGCGGCTCTTCGCGGCGCAAAACCTGACCTTCTTCTACATCGAGAACCTGCTGCAGTTCTAGCTGGCAGCGCGGCCCGCGGCAGCTCGTCAGCGCGGTTGGCGCACTGGTTCTTTAGAGTTCGCCTTTTTCCTCTGCCGCCGCGAGCTGCTCGGCGGTCGCCTCCACGAACTCCCCCTCCCATTTGGAGATGACGACGGTGGCCAGGCAGTTGCCGATGACGTTGACCGACGTGCGCCCCATGTCCATCAGGTGATCGACGCCGAGCACCAGCGCAACCCCTTCGAGCGGCAGGCCGAACTGGGCGACGGTGCCGGCCAGGATCACCAGCGCCGCGCGCGGCACGCCGGCGACGCCTTTGCTCGTCAGCATCAGCGTCAGCATCATCATGATCTGCTGGCCGATGGTGAGCTCCACGCCGGCGGCCTGCGCGATGAAGATGGAGGCCATCGAGAGGTACAACGTGCTGCCATCGAGGTTGAACGTGTAGCCGAGCGGCAGCACGAAGGAGACGATCTTGCGAGGGCACCCGAGCCGCTCCATCGTTTCCATGGCGCGCGGCAGTGCGGCCTCGCTTGACGTCGTCGTGAACGCGATGAGCGCCGGCTCCCGCGCCGCCTTGATGAACTTCGCGACCGGCACGCGGAACAACAGCATGACGGGGCCGAGCACGAAGATCAGAAAGAAGATCAGCGCGCCGTACAGCGTCAGCAGCAGCGCCGCGAGGCTGAAGAGCACGCCCAGCCCCCCGCGCCCGACCGTGTAGGCAATCGCGGCGCCGACGCCGACCGGCGCATACTTCATGACGAGGTTCGTGAACTTGAACATCGTCTCGGCAAGCGACTCGCAGAACGTGATGATCGGCCGCCCCTTGTCGCCGATCATCCCCAGCGCGATCGCGAACACCATGCTGAACACGACCAGCTGCAGCAGCTCGCCTTCGGCCATCGCGCGGACGACCGATTCCGGCACCGTGTGGAGCAGGATGTCCTGCCACGTCTTCGGTTGGGCCGTGATCGCCGGGGCGCCGGCCGCCGTGGGCAGGGTGAGCCCGGCTCCCGGCTCGAACCAGTTCACGGCGACCAGCCCGATGAGGAGCGCGATCGTCGTGACGATCTCGAAGTAGATGATCGAGCGCAGGCCGATGCGCCCCACGGCCTTCGCGTGCCCGGCCCCCGCGATGCCTGCCACCAGCGTCGCGAAGATCAACGGCGCGATGACCATCTTGATCATGCGGATGAAGATCTGGCCGAACGGCCGCACCACGTCGGCCCACGACGGGTCGGTGACGCTGATCACCCATCCGAGGACGATCCCGAGGGCGAGGCCAACGAAGATCTGCTGCGTGAGCGTGAGAGGGAATCGTGCGCGCGGCGGTGCCGCCGTGTGATTGGACATGTCGGGCGGGGTATTATAGTCCGCGCGGGGTGCACGTCGATTCCAGGGAGAGTGTCGGGATGGATGCGTTCGTCGGGGTCTTCACGGTGTTCGTGCTGGCGATGTTCCTGGGTTTCGCCGTCATCACGAAGGTGCCACCCCTCCTGCATACGCCGCTGATGTCGGGCTCGAACGCCGTCTCCGGGATCACGATCATCGGCGCGCTGCTCTCCGTGGCGACGCCCAACCGGCTGACCACCGCGCTCGGGTTCGTGGCGCTGGTTTTCGCCACGATCAACGTGGTCGGCGGGTTTCTCGTGACGCACCGAATGCTGCACATGTTCCGGAAGCGCGACTAGGCGGCGCGCCCGACACCGATGCCAACCTCACTCATCAATCTCGCGTATCTCGCCGCGTCCGTCCTCTTCATCTTCGGCCTCATCGGGCTGGCGCACCCCAAGTCCGCCGTCCGCGGCAACCTGTACGGCGCGCTCGGCATGCTGCTCGCCATCGTGGCGACGCTCGTGGACCGCGAGATTCTGGGTGCCGGCACCGCGGCGTGGGCCACCATCGCCGCGGGCATTGCCCTTGGCAGCCTGGCCGGCGCCCTGCTGGCCATCAAGGTGCCGATGACCGGCATGCCGCAGATGGTGGCGCTCCTCAACGGCTTCGGCGGGGGGGCCTCCGTGCTCGTGGCGGGCGCCGCGCTCATCGACGCAACCGAGACCACGCTGCAGCTCACCATCGCCACGGCGGCCTCCGGCGTGATTGGCGCCGTCACGTTCTGGGGAAGCCTCGTCGCCTTCGACAAGTTGCAGGAGTGGCTGCTCCCGGGACGCCCCATTGTGTTCCGCGGTCAGGGCGCCGTGAACGTCGTCCTCGGCCTCGCCGCGATCGGCTTTGGCGCGATTGTCGTCGTGGATCCGACTGCCATCTGGGCGTATGTGGCAGTCGTCGTGGTCTCGTCCATGCTGGGCGTCCTCCTCACCATTCCCATCGGCGGCGCTGACATGCCGGTCGCCATCGCGCTCCTGAATTCCTACTCGGGAATCGCGGGGGCGGCGACCGGCTTTGTCCTCAACAACAGCGTCCTCATCGTCGCCGGATCGCTCGTCGGCGCATCAGGCATCATCCTGACGCGGATCATGTGCCGCGCGATGAACCGGTCGCTGGGCAACGTGCTCACGGGCGGCGGCGTTGCCACCGGCCCGGTCGCCAAGGCGGACGAGGTGTACGCCGGCCGGGTGAAGTCGACCTCGCCGGAAGAGGTGGCGATGCTGTTCGACGGCGCCCGCCGCGTGGTGATCGTCCCCGGCTACGGCCTCGCCGTGTCGCAGGCGCAGCACGCGGTGCGGGATTTGACAGACCTGCTGGAGCGCAAGGGCCTGGAGGTGGAGTTCGCGATTCACCCGGTGGCGGGGCGCATGCCGGGCCACATGAACGTGCTGCTCGCCGAAGCGGAGATCGACTACGACAAGCTCAAGGAGATGGACGAGATCAACCCCACCATGCAGCAGGTCGACGTCGCCATCGTCATCGGCGCGAACGACGTCGTCAACCCTATCGCGCGGACCGATCCGAACAGCCCGATTGCCGGCATGCCCATCATCGACGTGGACAAGGCACGGACGGTGGTCGTGGTGAAGCGGAGCCTGAGCCCGGGATTCGCCGGTATTCCGAATCCGCTCTTCGCCGCCGACAACACGCTCATGTACTTTGCCGACGGCAAGAAGGCGATCATGGATTTGATCGCCGCCGTGAAGACGGCGTAACCAACCCCGCCGGCATTTCGGCACGACGGCGGCGCCGGAATACCGTCTATTCACCGGTTTCCCGGCGCGCCCGCCTGATTACGGCCATTTTTCGGGGTGGCCGTCCACTTGCACAACGCGTCATACGTCATCCCGTCGCCCGTTTCATAACCGTCGTTTCGTTCATTCAGGGTACGGCTCACGGCTTCGTAGCGACTGCGAAGTGAAGGAGGGGCCATGGGCTCTGCTCCGTGGTGGTCCGGGATGGCGCGGGTGATGCTGGCAGGCGCGGGCCTGCTGGGCCTGTTTCTCGCGGTCGACGCGTTGTTTCTCGTCGTGCTGCTGGTGGTCAACACGCTGATCGGCGGGGATCGGTGGAACCCGTACGCCGGCGCGTTTGTGTTTGTCGTCGTACCGGCGGCGATCGTTGTCGGGAGCGCCAGCGCGTGGATCGCATATCGCCTGTGGCTGCTGGTCCCGCGGGGGACCCCGGAGGACGTCCCGCGGAATGTCACGGTGAGGACCTGATATGGGCTTCAAGTTCCAGGACTACGAGCACCTCTTGCGCCTTGCCGGCCTGTTCGCGGCGGGCATCTTCCTCTTTTTGATCACGCAGGCTGTTCTGGTTCCGGCCGACTTCGGCACGTACGGCCACTATCGCGCCGGTGCGCTCGAGGTCGCCGCGAAGAAGCCTGTCGTCCACGGCGGCGAGCGGAGCTGCGTCGAGTGTCACGAGGACGTGGTCGCCACTCGCGCCCCCGGGAGGCACGCGGCCGTGCGCTGCGAGAGCTGTCATGGGCCTCACGCGGCACACGCGGCGGGGGAGGCCGCCGGCGTCAAGCCGAATCCCGCGAAGCTTTGCGTGCGGTGCCACGAGCAGACTTCCGCCAGGCCGGCGGCGTTTCCGCAGGTGAAGAGCGCAGACCACGCGGGGGGCGAGACGTGCACGACCTGTCACCAGCCGCACGCCCCGGGCGTGTCATAGGGGCGCGAGGAGAGAGATAGATGGACCGGCGAACGTTCCTGTTGCAGAGCGGAAAGCTGCTGGTGCTGAGCGCCCCGGCGGCAATCGCGTGGGAGCACGTGCTGGCGGGCGAGCCGCAGGCGGCCCCGAACTACCAGGCGTCCGATCACTGGTGGGCGATGATCGTCGAGATCGAGAAGTGCATCGGGTGCGGGTCGTGCGTGCGGGCGTGCAAGGCGGAGAACGACGTTCCCGACGAACCGTACTTCTTCCGGACGTGGGTCGAGCGCTATCGCATCAACCCGGAGGATCCGGAGCACCCGATCGTCGACTCGCCGAACGGCGGCTTCGACGGCTTCCCGCCCGTGCCGGACGAGCAGGGCGCGTGGAAGAGTTTCTTCGTTCCCAAACTGTGCAACCACTGCGTGGACTCCCCCTGCGAGCAGGTGTGCCCGGTGGGCGCCACCTTCCGCAGCCCTGACGGCGTCGTCCTGGTGGACGCGGACTACTGCGTGGGCTGCCGCTACTGCGTGCAGGCGTGCCCGTACGGCTGCCGCTTCATCGATCCGCGCACGCACACGGCGGACAAGTGCACGCTCTGCTACCACCGCATCAGCAAGGGGCTGACGACGGCGTGCTGCGAGACGTGCCCGACCTCGGCCCGCCGGCTGGCCGACTTGAAGAACCCTGCGGATCCCATCCACGAGTTCCTGCGCACGAACAAGGTACAGGTGCTGAAGCCGCAGATGGCCACGCGGCCGAAGGTGTACTACAACGACCTGGATGGGTCCGTCCGTTGAGGAGACGCGATGCCGCCTGTTGAAGGCTTTCTGTACCCGAACGAAATCGAGTTGCAGTGGAGCGTGCTGATCGTCCTGTACCCGTTCATCACCGGGCTCGTGGCCGGCGCGTTCATCCTCGCCTCGCTCGAGCGCGTGTTCAACGTGCAGGCGGTCAAGCCGACGTACCGGATCGCGCTGCTCACCGCGCTGGCGTTCCTGCTCGTGGCGCCGCTCCCGCTGCAGCTGCACCTGGGCCATCCGGAGCGGTCGTTCGAGATGTACCTGACGCCGCACACCACGTCGGCGATGGCGATGTTCGGCTTCGTCTATCTCTGGTACCTCATGGCGGTGCTGGTGGTGGAGATCTGGCTGGACTACCGGAAAGACCTGGTGCTGCGCCGTCGCGCCAGCACCGGGCTCAGGCGCTGGTTCTACACCGTCGTGACGCTCGGGTCGGACAACATCAGCCCGGCGTCATTGCGCCTCGACCACCGCGTGGGCTACATCGTCACGGTCATCGGGATCCCGTCGGCGTTCCTGCTGCACGGCTACGTCGGGTTCATCTTCGGGTCGATCAAGGCGAATCCGTGGTGGTCCACGCCGATGATGCCGATTGTGTTCCTGTTCTCCGCGATCGTGTCGGGGATCGCGGCGGTGATGCTGGTGTACATGGCCTACGCGCGGCTGCAGAAGGTGCCGATTGACATGCCGTGCCTCGACACGGTGGCGCGCTACCTGTTCTACGCGTTCCTGATCGACTTCTCGCTCGAGATGCTGGACCTGGTGCACCGCATCTACGAATCGGACGAGTCGTTCAAGACGCTGGACTTCATGGTGAAGACCCGCCTGTTCACCTCGCAGATCGTGTTGCAGATCATCCTGGGCACGATCGTGCCGCTGGCGCTGCTCGCCGCGGCCCAGCTCGTGAGGTTCCGCGCGCCGGCGCGGCGTGCGCTCTACGCGTCGGCCGGCGTGCTGACGCTCATCGGCATCTTCGCCATGCGCTGGAACGTGGTGATCGGCGGCCAGCTCTTCTCCAAGAGCTATCTTGGATACACGACCTACAAGATGGGTTTCGCGACGCGCGAGGGGATGCTCCCCGCGATCCTGCTCATGATTCTGCCGGTGGCGATCCTTGCCGTGCTGCTCTGGCTGCTGCCGCCGTGGCGGGAAGAGCGCGAGCCGGCGCACGCGGCGCAACCGGGAGGCGCGGCGGTCGGCGCCCGCGTGTTCTGATCGCCAGCCACAGAGCCCACAGGGCATCAACCGCGGGGGACGTCGTCCTCTGCGTCCCCTGCGGTTTTTTTCGCGGAGGGGCTGGGGAAAATTTCATCGTTGCCCGTTCGACCCTAACGGGTTTCCGTCGACGTTTTCGGCGGGTTGCCGGTAGAAAGGCCCAAAATTGCCGACTTTGCGGCAAGAACCGCCGCATTTCGACGAACACGCCAAGCAGGACGAAGGGCACGAGTGTTGCCCATAGGCCTGCGGTAATTTCTTACACCTGAACTGTCAGATGCCATTCGTAAGGGGAGGGACTGTAATGAGCCGGTTGCACCGCACGGCCCCGGCACTCTGGCTTGGCGGCGCGCTCGCGATCCTGATGCTCGCGATCGTGTTCGTGCCCGCGAAGCCCGTGTCGGCCAAGGCGTCGAAAGCCGAGCCCGCGAAAGCGGCGGCGGCCCAGGCGGCCCCCGCGCAGGACAGCAGCCAGTACGTCGGCGAGGAAACGTGCCTGACCTGCCATGAGGACCGCAAGAAGGGGTATCACGGCAGCCCGCACTCGCGCGCGCTGGATCCGCGCTCGCCCGCCGCCGCCGCTGGATGCGAATCCTGTCATGGCCCCGGGAAAGCCCATGTCGAGGGCGACGGGGACAAGACCAAGATCCTGCGCCCGAGTTCGATGACGGCGAAGGATGTCACCCAGATTTGCCTGACGTGTCATAGCCGCGGCGACCGCGCCGCCTGGGAAGGCAGCCAGCACGACGGCCGCAACCTGTCATGCGTCACCTGCCACAGCGTGCACGAGCCGAAGTCCGAGAAGTCGCAGCTGAAAAAGACGACCCAGCTCGAGACGTGCGGCACCTGCCACAAGGACAAGGTCGCAAAGCTGAACCGCACCGGGCACATGCCCGTGCGCGAGGGCAAGATGGAGTGCACCTCGTGCCACAACCCGCACGGCTCGATGAGCAACGTGCGGCTGTTGAAGGTTGGCGATTCGATCAACGAGAGCTGCGTCAGCTGTCACACGGAGAAGCGCGGACCGTACCTCTACGAGCACGCGCCGACCAACGAGAGCTGCGTCACGTGCCACGACCCGCACGGGACGAACAACGATCGCCTGCTGGTCGCCAAGCTGCCGATGCTCTGCCAGCGGTGCCACGTGCACTCGCGGCACCCGGCGACGATCTACGACGCGACCCAGACCAAGACCAGCAACCGCCTGTTCGGGCGCTCGTGCATGAACTGCCACCAGCAGATTCACGGCTCGAATCATCCGGCCGGCAACTTCTTCGTGCGGTAGGAGCAGACTGACATGCGCAACGTGATTGTTTCACTCGCCGCGCTCGTGGTCGCCGCCTCCGCCGCCCAGGCACAGACGCCGACCGCGACCGCGTCCGCCAAGACCGAGAGCAGTACCCAGGTGACCGCCGCCCCGAAACCCGCCAGCTCGTTCGCCACGACCGGGCAGGTGGACTTCGGGCTGCGGGGCACTGACATCACCGGCGACGCCGCAAGGTTCCAGCGGTATCGCGACCTCGGAGACGGCGGCGTGCTCGAGCGCTTCCGGTTCAACTCCGATTCCGGCAGCCTGTTGTTCGAGGCTGGCGCGGACAACGTGGGCCGCAGCGACCAGCGCTTCTGGGGCGAGTTCCTGAAGGTTGGGAAGCTGCGAGCCTCGTTCTACTACGACCAGGTGCCGCTGCTGTACAGCAACGACGCCCGGACACCGTACACGGTCGAATCGACCGGCGTCTTCAGAATGGACCCGGCGACGCGCGCGTTGCTGGCCACGAACAAGACCACCCGGAAGGTCGCCGCCCCGGCCCTGCTGAGGCCGGTCGACCTGGAAAGCCGGCGCGACACGCTGGCGTTCGCGATGTCGGCGTCCCCCACGCGGGAAGTCGACCTCACCGTGAGCTTCAACAGCTTCACGCGCGACGGGGCGATGCCCTCCATCGCCTCCTTCGGCTTCAGCAACTCGGTCGAACTGCCGGTTCCAATCGACAACCGGACCGACGATCTCAGCATGAAGGCCGAGTGGTCCAACCGGAAGGCGCTCGTTCGCGTGGGGTACGACGGGTCGTGGTTCACCAACGACATCAAGTCGATCATGTGGGACAACCCGCTCGCGGTCACCGACCGCGTGTATCCGTCCGCGTACGCTGACGGCCGCGGACCGTCGGTCTCGCGGCTGGCGACGGCGCCCGACAGCACGCGGCACATGGTCAGCACCGCCGCGTCCTACAAGCTGCCGGGCCGCAGCCGGATCACCGGGTACTTCGGCGTCGGATCGGTCAAGAGCGACGCGGAGATTCTGCCGTACACGACCAACACCGCGGCGCCGGTGCTTTCGCTCGCGCGGGCCAACGTCGACGGTGACGTGCGGATCGTGTCGTCGAACTTCACCTTCACCTCGCGGCCGAACCAGTACGTGTGGCTGAACGCCCGCTACCGCTACTACGACTTCGACAACCGCACGGAGGAGTTCCACTCACCGCAGTGGATCCTGTTCGACGGCGTGCACCGGACCGACCCGCTGACCAGCGAGCCGCATAGCGTGAAGCGGGACTACCTGGACCTGGACGCGTCGTTCACGCCGTTCCCGTTCGGCGCCCTGAAGGTCGGTTACGGCCGCTACACGGGCGATCGGACGTTCCGGATCTTCGAGAAGACGGTGGACAACGTGTTCCGCACGTCGTTCGACGTCACCGGCAACGAGTACTTCTCCGTGCGGGCGCTCTACGAGCACCCGGTCTCCTTCCTCGGCTTCAACGGATCGGTCGCGGCCGGCAAGGACGACTACAAGGACACGGAGTTCGGGCTGCGGGACAACACGAACAAGGTGTACAGCGTCGGCGCGAACGTGGCCCCGAACGACCATGTTGCCGTGGACGTGACGTACACCTACGAGAACTACGCCGCGCTGCAGCTCTCGCGCACCGCGAGCCCGCTGCCGAACCCGCAGTTCACCGATCCGACGCGCAACTGGAGCGACGACTCGGACGACACGACCAAGACGCTCTCGGCCAGCGTCGATCTGATCCAGGTGCTTCCGCGAACGGATCTGCGGTTCGGCTGGGATCAGAGCAAGGGGAAAGCGACCTACGTCTACAGCACCATCGCGGGCAGTGCCGTGCCGACGCCGGTTCCGCTCCCGGCGGTGACAAACGACCTGCTGCGCGGAACCATCGACCTGCGGTATCTCGTGTCGAAGCGTCTCTCGCTGGGAGTCGTGTACTGGTACGACGAGTACCAGGTCGAGGATTTCGCGCTGGGCGCCGACACGATCACCGCGCAGGCTGACCTGCCGACGTCCTTGCTACTGGGCTACGTGTACAGGCCCTACAAGGCGCACACCGGCATGGCGCGGGTGTCGGTGCTCTGGTAGCGCTCGACACGAACGTGAAAGTCACGTGAAAGTGAAAAAGTAAAAGGCAAGAAGAAAAAGGCAACACGCAGGAGCCGGGAGGTGGGAACCAGGAGAAACATTCCTGGATCCTGCCTTCCGGCTCCTGTTGTTTGTGTTGTCGTCGTCTTCTCTGTTTCGGCACAATCGCGAGACATCAATTACAGCGCGTTACAAATACAAAAGATTGCAGATTGCCGTATTGACAGCCCTTCGACGCCTGCTAGCATGAGCGCCACCCTTGCTGATCAGCCGAGCACAGGACGGCAGCATGCACACGCGCGATCTCGTGCCCACACATGGCGGGCATGTCTTTCCTCTCCTGGCGCTCGTCGCCATTCTGCTCCCGCTCTCCGCACCCGCGCGTTCAGCACGCTCCGCGGCGCCTGACGATCGGCCAGTGCCGCCGCAGGCGGCACCCACGGCCGGGTTCCGCGCCGAGTTCCTCAAGGAACTCGCGTACTTCGAGCGCCGCTTCGTGAGCCTGGCCGAGGCGATCCCCCCGGAAAAGTACACGTGGTCTCCGGGCGCGGGTGTCCGGTCCGTCAGCCAGGTGCTGCTTCACGTCGCGCAACGCGGCTTCGTGCAGCCGATCCTCATCGGCACGGAGCCTCCCGCGGACCTCCGCGGACGCGGGTATCCATTCGATCTCCATGAGACGGTCGATCGCAGCGATCCCGAGCGCTACGCGCGCAGCCTGGTGGGCGAGAACATCGTCGAGGCGAACACGCGCGACAAAGCAACGGTGGTGGCGGCGGTCAAGGCGTCGTTCGCGCACATCCGCGCCGCGGTCCTGCGCGTGCGTGACGAGCAGGGCGACCAGCCCGTCAAGTGGATTGGCGACAACACGTATCGAGGCGTGATGTTCTTCTGGTTGCGCCACTTCGGCGAGCACCTCGGTCAACTGATCGCGTACGCGCGCGTGAACGGGATTGTCCCGCCGTGGACCCAGGAGCGGCAGGGCAGAGGGCGTTGAACCCGGGGAGGAAAGGAGAAAAAGGCATATGGGCCGCATTTGTTCCGTCGTGGCGCTTCTGATCCTGACCGCCTCCGCACCGGCGGCGGCGCAGACGGGCTCGACCGGCGGCATCAACGGAAGGGTCGTCGACCACACCGGCGGAGCGCTCCCCGGCGTGACGATCACCATCTCGAGCCCGGCGCTGATGGGCGCCCGCAACACGGTGACCAACGAAGAGGGGGCGTACCGGTTCGCCGCCGTCCCGCCCGGCGAGTACACGATCGTGTACGAGCTCGCCGGCTTCCAGACCGTCCGACGCGAGGGCATCCGCGTCAGCATCGGCTTCACCGCCACGGTCAACCCGGAGATGGGCGTGGCGAGCCTGGAGGAGACGGTGACCGTCACCGGGGAGTCGCCGGTCGTCGACAGCCAGTCCACGACGATGACGACGACGTTCGACAAGGCCGTGATGTCCGACATGCCGATCGGATCGCGCGATTTCTGGGGCCTGCTCGCGCAGACACCCAGCGTGGTCGTGTCCAAATTCGACGTGGGCGGGAGCGCGGCGATGACCGTGCTGCCGGTGAACGTGTACGGCATCACAGGCCAGGAGCGGCCCCTCGTCGAGGGAATCATCTCGAACTCGTCGACCGGCGGCGTCGGGTTCTCCTTCTACGGCGACTACGGGTCCTTCGAAGAGGTGTCAATCAGCACGGCCGGCCACAATGCCGAGACCGGTTCGCCCGGCCTGTTCACGAACCTGATCAGCAAGGCGGGCGGCAACACCTACCATGGCTCGCTCTACGCCGACTACCAGGACTCGGCGATGCAGACCCGGAACATCGATGCCGACCAGATCGCCAGGGGCGTATCGGGCGGCGGTTCCCTCGGGCCGGACGAAGTCAACCGGACGGACGGGTGGCGGGACTTCAACGTCGGTGCCGGCGGTTACCTGATCAAGGACCGGTTGTGGTGGTACGCGTCGCTCCGCGACATGAACTTCAAGCAGTGGTACACGAACTACCCGCCCGAGCCGCAGGAGTCGCGAGGCCGGAACCATGCCGCCAAGCTGACGTACCAGCTCTCCACGAACAACAAGCTGTTTGGCTACTACCAGTACACCGGCAAGCTGCAGGAGAACCGCTTTGACGCGTACCGGCTGAGCGCCACGGCCGCCCTCAACGTCCTCCCGGATTCGACCGTCAAGCAGGACTACAACAGCGGCGTGTGGAAGGTCGAATTCAACCGCGTCATCGGCAACACGATGTTCTTCGAAACCCGCGTCGGCGGCTACTGGTTCCATTTCCCGTTCGAACGGAAGACGGAGAACCTCCGCTACGAGGACGTCGGCAACAGCCAGGTCTTCGGAGGCAACCAGAACCGGGTCCAGGATCGCTACCGCCCGCAGGTGCTCGGATCGCTCAGCTACACGAAGGATGGGTGGTACGGCACGCACAACTTCAAGCTGGGCGGAAACATTCTCAAGGAGTGGCAGGACCAGGTGAACGAGGGGTTCCCCGAGCAGGTCCTGCACGTCATGAACAACGGTCAGCCGCGCGAGGTGTACCTGTTTGAGCCGGGTGCGAACTACAACGGCCTCTACACCTACTCGGCGTACCTGAACGACTCGTGGCAGCTGCCGGAACGCCTCACCCTGAACCTTGGCATCCGCTTCGATCGATTCCGCGCGTTCACGCCCGAACAACGGCATCCCGCGAGCCGGTTCAACCCCACCGAAGTCGTGTTTGCTGCGGTGGATGACTGGCAGGTCTGGAACCACGTCGCGCCCCGCATCGGCGCCACGTACGCGCTGACCGAGGACAGCAAGAACGTCGTCAAGTTCAACTACGCGAAATACTGGTACGACCCGGGCAACGGCCTGGCCGGATCGTTGAACCCGAACGATGCCCTGTGGTTCCGCCGCTACGCGTGGTCCGATCCCAACAGGAACGGCCGCTGGGATCCGGGCGAAGAGGGACGGTTGATCCAGACGACGGGCGGAGCGGCGAGCACACAGCTCGATCCGGATCTGCAGAACACGTACGCCAGCGAGATGGCGGCCTGGTTCGAGCGCGAGCTGATGACCGATCTCGGCTTCCGCGGAGGGCTGGTCTGGCGCGGAGTACGGCAGCAGTACGCCAGGGTGAACCTGAACATGCCGTTCGAGGCCTTCACGGTCCCGGTGATCATCAACGATCCGGGTCCGGACGGCACCCGCGGCAACGCGGACGATGGCCCCGGCATACCTGGATTCCAGGTCGCGCCGGAGTACCTCGGGAAGCCCTCGCTGAACCAGACGAGCAACATTCCGCACGGCGACAGCAACTATCTCACCTACGAGTTCACTGTCACCAAGCGCCCGAGCCATGGCTGGTCGGCGGCCGCGGCGTTCTCGCTGATGAAGAACGCGCACAACGGCAACGAGTTCCCCGAAGGGCAGGCGCCAAACAGCGTCCGCTCCAACGCGCTGCCGCTGACCCCCAACGACCTCATCAACACCGACGAGGGGCGTTACAGGTTCACGATGTGGACGGCGAACGTGAAGGGCAGCTACCAGTTCCCGTGGGACGTGAAGGTGTCCGGCACGATGCGGCACCAGGCTGGACCCTCCTACGGCCGGACGTTCACGACATCGCTGAATTACAGCAGCAGCATCCGGGTGCTCGCCGAGCCGATGGAGACGCACCGCCAGCGCAACGTCACCATCTTCGACCTGCGCCTCGAGAAAGGCTTCCGCCTGGGCGGGTCCCTCCGGCTGGCTGCGCTGCTCGACGGGTTCAACATGGCGAACTCGAACGCCGAAGAGCGCATCAGCTGGAACTCGGGAGCGTCGTACCTGCGGCCTCTGCAGATCATCCCTCCGCGCGTATTCCGCGTCGGGATGCGGCTGGACTTCTAGCTGCCGGGCGGGCGGGGGAGCGCGTCACACGCGCTCCCCTGTCCCACGCCGACCGAGGAGCCGTGAACCATGCGCAAGGTAGCGATCATCACGGTGCTGATTGCCGGGGCCGCCGGCGGATGGGCGCTGTTCTCGTCCGCCGCGCCGACGACGAGATTCGATCTCGTCATCCGAAACGGCCGCATCGTCGATGGCACCGGCAATCCGTGGTTCAGCGGGGATGTCGGCATCGTCGGCGAGAGGATTGCGCAGATCGGGTCGCTCGCCGACGCGCTGGCGACGCGGACGATTGACGCGCACGGCTACGTGATTTCCCCCGGATTCTATGACATGCACTGTCACTCGGACGTGGCCCTGCTCGCTGACGGCCGAAACGAGCCGAAGGTGCGCCAGGGGGTGACCTTCGAGCTGCTTGCCGAAACTGAATCGATGGCGCCCTTGACGGGCCGCTACCTCGAAGACCGCAGCAGGGGACTCTTGCGGCAGGGCATCAGGGTGGATTGGACGACGGTTCATGGTTACTACGACCGGTTGAAGCGCCAGGGCATCTCCACGAACGTGGCGACCCTTGTTGGCGCCGGCACGTTGCGCATGAACGTGCTCGGCCATGAGAAGCGACCGCCGACGGCCGCAGAGCTGCGCCGGATGGAGGAACTGCTCGCGCAGGCCATGGAAGATGGGGCCGCGGGCCTGATGGGGGCCCTGGTCAATCCGCCAGGCAGCTTTGCCGCCACCGGGGAGATCACGGCACTGGCGCGGGTCGCCGCCCGCTACGGGGGAATCTACTCCACACACGTGCGCGGCGAGAACGAAACGGTCGTGGACGCGTTCCGCGAGGCCATCCAGATCGGACGGGCCGCTCGACTGCCCGTGGAAGTCGTGCACATCAAGGCCGCTGGACGCCCGAACTGGGGGTTGATGCGGGAGTCAGTTGACGTGATCCTCGAGGCGCGTGCCCAGGGTGTGGACATCACCGCCGACATCTATCCGTGGCCGGCCATGCACCACAGCATGGTCAACGCGGTGCCGAACTGGGCGCACGACGGCGGCCGGGAGAAGATGCTGGCACGGCTGCGAAGCCCGGAAGATCGCGCGAGGATCAAGAAGGAGATGCAGGACGGCGGAGATCCGTCGTGGTGGAACATCTCCAAGTCGGTCGATGGCCTGTCGGGGATCGTCATCACGCGCGTTCCGAACAGGCCCGAGCAGTTCGTCGGCCGGAACATGGACGAGATCGCGAAGATGATCGGGGCGACCGATCCTCGCGACGCCATCCTCGACTTTCTCCTGCTCCAGGACGGCGACGTGTCCGCGATGTGGTTTGCCATGTCCGAGGAGGACATCGCGTACGCGATGAAGCAACCGTGGTGCAGCATCTGCTCCGACGGGTCCCCCGCCGGGCCCGGTGGCAGGGCGCACCCCCGCTACTACGGGACCTTCCCGCGAGTCCTCCGGAAATACGTGCGCGAGGACCGGGTGCTGCCACTCGAGGACGCGATCCGCAAGATGACGTCTCTCCCGGCACAGCGCCTCGGCCACCGCGACCGCGGCCAGATCCGGCCGGGCTTCTTCGCCGACCTCGTGCTGTTCAAACCGGAGAGCGTGGCGGAGCGGGCGACGTTCGAGGACCCCGAGCAGTTCCCCGTCGGCATTGATTACGTGCTCGTCAACGGCACCGTTGTGATCGACCAGGGACGGCATACCGGCGCGACTCCCGGTAAAGTGCTCTCCGGACCCGGCGTACGCCGGAAGACATCGTAATCGTGCAGAGGATGCGCATGCAGCCCGGCTCCACGCTCACCAACGAGATCAACGATGAGGCATTTGAAGGCGTTGTCTCGATTGCCGAAGCCCGCTTCGAGCACTGGCGGCGCACCGTCGGTCTGTTCGCCGGGCCGATCGCGTTCCTGCTCGTGTGGCTGCTGCCCCTAGGCGGATTGTCATCCGAGGCGCACCGCCTGGCCGCCGTCGTGACCCTGGTTGTGTGCTGGTGGGTGACCGAGCCGATCCCGCTGCCAGCCACCGCGCTTGTCGGCGTCACGCTGGCCGCGCTCGCCGGCATCGCGCCGGCGGCCGAGGCGTTCGCGCCGTTCGCCAATCCCATCATCTTCCTCTTCATCGGCAGCTTCATGATCGGCAAGGCCATGTCGCCCTCGGCGCGAGCATGGCGTTCATGCTGCCCATCTCGACGCCGCCGAACGCGATCGTCTACAGCACCGGTATCGTCCCGGTCACGCAGATGATGCGGTTTGGCCTCCTCGTCGACCTTGTCGGCGCGGGGATCCTTTTCATCGGGCTGCGGCTGCTATGCCCCCTGCTGGGGTTCTCGTGAGCCTTGCCGCCTGCTATTACAGACATGCGGCTTGACCGTGGGGCGGTTCTTCTGTAGCGTATCGGAACACTCGAACAGTTCCGTTCCCGCGCGCCGCGCGCGGAGGTGCTGAGATGCGCCGCCGTTTCCCCTTCCGGCCACTGTTGCTCGGTGCCGTCGGCGCGCTGGTCGTGGCCGCGATGCTGGTGGTGTACCTGCAGCGGCGGTCAGCCGACCAGCAGCGCCAGCAGACCGCGCTCATCATTCAGCAGGTCTGCGAACGTACCGTCACGGTGCTCGCCAGCGAGGTGCGGGTGCTGTTCGATGGTGCCGTCCTGGATACCCTCGAGGGGATCGGCCACCCCGAAATCAAGGCATACGACCTCCCGCGCATGGCCGCGTTCTTCACCGACGGGATGGCGCGCTACCCATACGTCGACCGCTTCTTCCTGTGGAGCGAACGCATGCCGGCGAGATTTGAGCGGCAGGTGTTGTTCTACCGGCCTTATCTCGAACCCGGCGTCCGTGAGCTTTCGGTCGAGGCACCCGGCGGGCGGCCCGTCGGCGCGTTCTTCCGCGACACGCGCCCGAGCGACGAAATCGGCAGGCTGGCGCAGCTGGCCTTGGCCAGCCGCCGCAGCTTTGCGGTGTACGAGCGCACGCTGGACGGCGTCCCGTACCAGTTCGTCATCCACCTGCTCTGGGATGACGCCGCACGCGAGCACCTCTTCGGGATCATCGGGTACACGGTCAACCTGCAGCGCATCCGCGACAGCCTGTTCGAACGTCTCGAGACGGAGCATCTCTCGAAGATTCTGTCGTCGGTGCCGCCGGCTCCGCGGCTCGCGCTGACCGTCTGGGACGAACGCGGGCAGATTACCTACGGTTCCCCCGTGCAGGCGGATTCCCCGTCGGCATCCGCGCAGATCCAGATGCTCTTCTTTCCGACGACGGCGCTGCGCACGTGGCTCGCGGCGCATCCCGAATCGCCGCAGTGGCGGGTGGCCGTCAGCGCCGCGGGCGTGCCGCCGGCGACCGCGGGCCTCGGGAATTACGGGCTGTTCGGCGCGGTCCTGTCCCTGATCATCGTCGGCCTGCTCTTCGCCGTCATGGTCGATCGCCAGGCGATACACCTCGCGCAGATGCAGGCCGACTTTGTCGCCAACGTGTCCCACCAGCTCAAGACGCCGCTGGCGCTGCTCTCGGGCGCGTCCGAGACCCTCGGGTTGGGGCGGGTTCGCTCCCCGGAGAAGATCCGGGAATATGTGGACATCGTGCGGCTTCAGACCGCGCGCCTGTCGATTCTGGTGGAGGAGGTCCTGCACTTCTCGCGGATCGAGTGCGCCGCGGACCTGCACGACCCGCAGGAACTCGACCTGGGGGAGCTGGCTCGCGATGCCGTGAAGCGGATGGGTGTGAACGGCCACGCGGCCATCCGCTTCGAGTGCCCGCCGAGTGCGCCGTTCGTGAAGGGGGACCGGACCGCGCTCGAGCAGGTGATCGTGAACCTCGTGGAGAACGCGCTCAAGTACACGCCCGGATCGCAAGAGGTCGTCATCAGTGTCGATGCCAACGGCCGGTACGGCCGTCTTGCGGTACGCGATCAGGGCATCGGCATCCCGCGGAACGACCTGCCGCGGGTCTTTGACAAGTTCTACCGCGGGCGGAACACCGGCGCGCGGGGCGGTTTTGGATTAGGGCTCGCAATCGTCCGCGCCATCGTGCGGGCGCACGGCGGCAAGGTCTCCGTGGAGAGCGAGCCCGGAAGAGGCAGCGAGTTCCGCGTGCTCCTTCCCCTCGCGAGCGAAACGAGCCATGGCGCAGCGCATACTGCTGGTTGAAGACGAGCCGGAGATGAAAGTCATCCTTCGTGACAACCTCGAGTTCGAGGGGTACGAGGTGCTGGCCACCGGTACGGGAGAGGAAGCTCTGGAGGTCGCCTCCCGCGAGCGGCCCGATCTGATGCTGCTCGACGTGATGTTGCCGAAAATGAGCGGGTACGACGTCTGCCGCCGGCTTCGGTCGTCCGGGATCAAGATGGCCATCATCATGCTGACGGCCAGAAACGCCGAGATCGACCGCGTCACCGGGCTCGAATTCGGCGCCGATGATTACATCGGAAAGCCGTTCAGCATCCCTGAGCTGCTCGCGCGCGTGCGCGTTCAGCTCCGCCGCCTCTCCGCCGACGGCCGCGAGCCGGTCGAGTTCACGTTCGGCGACATTGTCGTGAATCTCGCGCAGCGCCAGGCGCGGCGCGCCGGCGAATGCCTCGATCTGTCGTCACGGGAGTTCGACCTGCTGCGCTATTTCATCGCGCATCGCGAAGAGCTGGTCACGCGGCAGCAGCTGCTGAGCGACGTGTGGGGGTACCACAACCTCCCGCTCACGCGCACCGTCGACAACTTCGTCGCCAAACTCCGGCGTAAGATCGAGCCGAACCCGCAGCATCCGCTGTACATCGTGACCGTGCACGGGGCGGGGTACCGGTTTTCCGTCTAGGCTGTCCGTGCGCCTGGTGCTGACGCTGCTCCTCGCCGGGCTGCCGCTGTCGACGGCCGCTCAGTCCCCTCCCCCGCGGCCACAAATCGCGGCCACGCGCGTCGAGGTGCCCCCGCGAATCGACGGCGTGCTCGATGACCCGGCGTGGGACCGTGCGCCGGTCCTCAGCGGATTCATCCAGCAGCTCCCGAACGAGGGGGCGCCCGCCACCGAGCGGACGGAGGTCCGCATCCTGTACGACGAGGAGCACCTCTACATCGGCGCCCGGTGCTACGACAGCGAGCCGGACCGGATCATCGCGAACGAGATGAAGCGCGACGTGGCGTCCATCAGCACGAAAGATGACTCGTTCGCGATCGTGTTCGACACCTTCCGCGACTTTCGCAACGGTCCGATGTTCATCGTCACGCCGAAAGGCTCGATGCACGACCTGTTCGTGACCGATGAGCGGCAATTCAACTGGGACTGGAGCACCGTCTGGGACGCCCGGACCACCGTCGATGAACAGGGCTGGACCGTCGAGATGGTGGTGCCGCTGGCGAGCCTCCGCTACGACCTCGGCCTGGCGCCGGTGTGGGGCGTCAACGTCCGCCGCAGCGTCCTTCGGAAGGGAGAGCACACATTCCTCACGAGGCTGCCGCGCGAGCTTGGCGTTCAGGCGATCGGCCGGCTGTCTGCGGCAGCGGATCTCACGGGCCTCACGGACCTGGCGCGGAGCCGGCACCTCGAATTGAAACCGTTTGGCGTCGTCGGCTCGAGCCAGGACCCGGCCGGCGGCCGCCCCGATGCCGACCGGTTCTTCGATCGGGGCCTCGACGTCAAGTACGGCGTGACGCAGGGGCTCAACCTGGATCTGACGTACAACACGGATTTCGCCCAGGTGGAAGCCGACACCCAGCAGCTCAATCTGACGCGCTTCAACCTGTTCTTTCCCGAAAAGCGCGATTTCTTCCTCGAGGGGCGCGACATTTACACGTTCGGCGTGCCGAGGGGGGTGGCGACGCGTAATCCGAATACGACGCTGCTGTTCTTCAGCCGGCGGATCGGTCTCGATCGGAACAGGGCGGTCCCCTTGCACGGCGGCGCGCGTCTCACCGGCAGGGCCGGGCCGTACAGCGTCGGCCTGTTGAACATCACGACGGGCGAGAACGGATCGGTCCCCACCACGAACTTCACCGTCGCCCGGGTGAAGCGCGACATTCTCCAGCGATCCAACGTCGGCGCGATGTTCACGGCGCGCGATTCGCCGGATGCCGACGCGCACCGGGCGTTCGGCGCGGACGCGAACGTCTCCTTCGGCCGCAGCGTTCGCGCGAGCGGATTTCTCGCGAGGAGCCAGGCGCCGGGAGTGTCGACTGGCGACATGTCGGGGCGCGCGCAGTTCGCCTACGAAGGGGATACATGGGGGCTGGAAGTCGATCACCTGAACGTCGGCCCGAATTTCAACCCCGCCGTCGGGTTCGTCCGCCGTCGCGACATCCGCGCGAACTACGGCGGGTTCCGGTATAGCCCGCGCGTGAACCGGAGGCGGATCCGCCAGGTGTTCTTCACGGCAGACATCGACTATACGACCGGTGCGGATCGCGGCCTGCAGTCCAGGAGCGCGGCGTTCGGGTCCTCGGTGGAATCGAGCCGTTCGGACGCGCTGAGCGTGACGATCTCGCGAAACCTCGAGCGGCTCGATGCGCCCTTCACGATTTATCGGGACGTGACGATCCCCCTGGGAGGCTACCGCTTCACGGATGCCGCGATCCGGCTGACCTCCGGGCCGAGCCGCAGGCTCGCGGGCTTCGTGGACTACTCGTTCGGGTCGTTCTACGCTGGAAGCCGCCGCAGCGTGATGATGAACACGATCATGAAGCCCACCAGTCACCTCGCGTACTCGCTCAACTACGAGGTGAATGACGTGCGTCTCCCGTCTGGCGGCTTCCGAAGCCACCTGGTCGGCACCCGCATCGACTATGCCGTGACGACGCGGCTGTTCACCGCGGGATTTCTGCAGTGGAACAGCGAGGCCGAACTCGGCGGCGTCAACCTGCGTCTGCACTACATCTACAAACCCGGCAGCGATCTGTACGTCGTGTACAACGAGAACCGCCTGATCGGCACCGCCGCCCCGTTGGTCATGGACCGCAGCTTTGTTGTGAAGCTGACGTACCTGCTGCGCCTGTGACATCAGAACAGATCTCGAGACCCATGCAGGGGGCGCGCGCACTCTTTCTCGGGGTCTACCTCCTGTCAGGCTTCGCGGCTCTCGTGTACGAGGTCGTGTGGTCCCGGCTGCTCGGCCTTCATATGGGCCATACGGTCGCCGCGGTGAGCACGGTGCTCGGCGCGTTCATGGGGGGGCTCGCGATCGGCGCGGCGCTGGGTGGCGTCTATGCGCCACGGCTTTCACGCGTCCGGGCGCTGGTGGCCTACGCGGCCCTGGAGGCAGCCATCGCGGCCACGGCCCTGGTGCTGCCGATCGCCCTCGCGTCGCTTCGCCCCTTGCTGGCATGGGCGTACGCCGACGGCCACAGCGGATTGCTCTTCCCGCTCGTGCGGTTGGGAACGGCGCTCGTGCTCGTCGCGATTCCCGCGGTCGCCATGGGCGCCACCCTGCCGATCGCGGTCCGCTGGTTCGTTCGTGGCTCGACGCCGCCGGGGCACCAGGTGGGCCTCCTGTATGCGGGCAACACGCTGGGCGCGGCGGTCGGCGCGTTCGCCGCCGGCTTCCTGCTGATCCCCTCGCTCGGGCTGCACGGGACGACGCTGATTGCGGTTGCGATGAACCTTCTGGCGGGCGGCATGTCCATCTGGCTGGCGTCGCGGAAGGACGCGCATGCGGAACCAGTTCCACGGTTGCCGCTCACGCCGCGGCGCGATCGGCGGCGCGCGGCCCCCGCGGTGGCCCTCGAAACGGCGCGACCACGTGTGGCAGCGGCGGCCGTGTTCGCGTCAGGTGCCGTCGCCATGGTGTTTCAAGTCGCCTGGACACGGATTCTCGCGGCGACCCTCGGGCCAACGACGTTCGCCTTCAGCGCCATGCTGGCCGCGTTCATCATCGGCCTGGCGATGGGCTCCGGCAGCGCGAGCGTGGCGCTGAAGAGGCGCGCCAGGCCCGTGCTGCTGCTGGGACTCACGCTCGTCGCCGGTGCCATCGGTGCGCTGTCGCTGGCGTATCTCGTCAATCGACTGCCGTATGCGGTCGCCTGGATGGTGGCGCGGCCCGACGCGACGTTCACCAGCATCATGGTTCTGCAGTCGGCCGCCGTCGTCATCATGCTGCTGCCGATGACCGTACCGCTCGGCGCCGCGTTCCCGATTGCGGTCGCGGTCGGAGGCGGGACAGACGCGACGCTCTCCCGCGGCGTGTCCGCCGTCTATGTGGCGAACACGATCGGCGCGATCGCCGGCGCGCTGGCGGGAGGATTCCTGCTCGTTCCTTCGCTCGGCCTCCAGAACGTGGTGCTCGCCGCGAGCGCCGCCGCAGCGATCGCCGGCGCGCTCATCGTGATCGCCGGCGGTGCGACCGGGCATGGCCGCCTCGCGGCCATCCTCGCGTCCGTTCTGGCGCTCGCCGCCTGTGCGGCGTCGCCGTCATGGGACCGCGAGATGCTGTCGAGCGGCGCGTACAAGTACGCGCCGTACCTGGCCGACCTGGATCTGCGGGCAAGCCTCGGCGTCGGCACGATGCTCTACTACGACGAGGGCTCCGGCGGCACGGTGTCGGTCCGGCGAGCGGCGGGGACGCTGATGCTCGCGATCGACGGCAAGGTGGACGCGTCGAATGGCAGCGACATGCTGACGCAAAAGCTGCTGGGCCATCTGCCCCTGCTGCTGCACCCTGACGCCCGTGAGGTGGCGATCATCGGGCTCGGCAGCGGCGTGACCCTGGGAGCCGCGCTGGCCCACCCCGTGCAACGCGTGGACATGATCGAGATCTCGCCGCAGGTGGTGGAGGCGTCGCGGTTCTTTGCCGCCGAGAGCCGCCACGCGCTCGATGATCGGCGCACGAACCTGCTGATTGGCGATGGGCGCTCGCACTTCCTCCTCTCCTCGCGCCGGTACGACGTGATCATCTCGGAGCCGTCGAACCCCTGGATGGCGGGCGTGTCCGCGTTGTTCACGCGGGAATTCTTCGGCGCGGCGCGCGCGCGGCTCGCCGCCGATGGCCTGTTCTGCCAGTGGGCGCACACCTACGACATCGGCGATGCCGACCTGCGGTCGATTGTCGCCACGTTCCGATCCGTGTTCCCCGAGGGCACCGTGTGGCTGGTGGGGCAGGGGGATTTGCTGCTCGTGGGGGGTGCGGGCGATCGTGAACCACGGCTCGAGGCCGTCGCCGCCTCGTGGCGCCGCGCTGCCGTCGCGGCCGATCTCGGGACGGTGGACGCGCGTGAGCCGTTCAGCGTGCTCTCTCTGTACCTGGGCGGCGGCGCGTTCATGGCGCGATACGCCGGCGACGCACCAGCGCAGACCGACGACCGTACGGGACTGGAGTTCTCCGCGCCGATGGGGATCTACGGCCGGAGCACCGACGACAACACTTCCAGGCTGCGGCGGCTCGCCGCCGACGGCGCGCGGCCTCGGGCGGTGGCAGAGGCGTACGCGGCCGCCACCGCGGCGCACTACCGGAACCGGGGGCTGATGCAGCTCGGCGCGGCGGCCCACGCCGCGGCCTACGACGACCTGGCTCGCGCGCTTCGCGAAGACCCGTCGGACGAGCAGGCGCTCGAAGCGCTGCCTCGCGCCGCCGCGGGCTGCGACCGTATCCCCGCCGCGACGGCGCTTCTCGCAGAACTCGCCGGGCGCCGTCCGACGAACCTGGCCGCTCGGCGTCACTTCTCGAGGATCCTGGCCGGGCAGGGCCTGATGAACGAGGCGTTGGCTGCCGCGGATGAGGCATTGCGGCTCGCGCCGGAGGACCCCGGCGTGCACGAGCAGCTCGCCTCGCTCGCGGCCGATGCGGGCGACACGCCAAGGCTTGCGTCGGTCGTCGGGCGAATGGACGCGCGCTGGCCGGACGCGCCCGCGACACTGTACGCGCGGGGGACGCTGCTGTTCCTCACCGGGCAACACGCCAGCGCGGCTGCGGTCGCCGCGCGGCTGGTTGGTCTCACGCCGCGCGACGCGCGGGTGCACAACCTGCTCGGGGCGTCCTACGCGAGCATCGGGCGCTCCGATGACGCGCGCCGGGCTTTCGAGGCGTCAATCGCGAGCAACCCGCGCGACCCGGCTGCGTACGTCAATCTCGGCGTGTTCGAGCTGGGCGCATCGAATCCGGCGGCGGCCGCCGGGTACTTTGCCGAGGCGCTCGCGATTGACCAGCACTCCACCGGCGCACTGCGCGGTCTGGCCGAAGCCTTGTCGCGGCAGGGACACCACGCGCGAGCCGCGCGCCTGCTTGCGCGGGCCGGCGGCGCGTGACGGGGGCCGCAGCAACTGTATCCAGTTTGTCTCCGGCGTGTCACCGTACGTCAATTCGCGTGTGGCGTGCTTGACACGTCCGGCGGCCAAGCGATAATCCGACCACCCAAGTCGGAGGGGTCTTCCATGCATCAATGGTTACACCGAAGCGCAGCCCTCATTGCGGCAGTGCTGCTGTCGGCGGGTTCTGTGACCGCGCAGGACGGCGTACAGACCGGAGTCTTCTTCGGCGTCGAAGGATTGAATTTTCGAACGCCGACGCTTTCCGGGACGACCAACGCGCAGGGCGAGTACAAGTACCGTCCCGGCGAGACCGTCACCTTTTCGGTCGGAGAGTTGCCGCTCGGCTCCGCTGCCGGCGGCAAGGAGCTGATGACGGTGGCCCACCTGATTCTCGGCGTCAACGGAGACGTCGAGAAGATTCACTTCCCGCAGGCCACCAACGCGGCGCGGTTTCTTCAGAGCCTTGACGCCGACGGTAACGTCGAGAACGGCGTCGCGATCAGTGACAAGGCGCGGGAACTGGCGAGCACGTACGAGCACGACATCGAGTTCGGCAACAGCGAAGAGGAATTCGCCGCGCAGCCGGGCGTGAAGGCGATCATCACCGCCCTCGGGACGCGGCTGCGCACGCCGGCCGAAGCGAGGAACCATCTGCGTTACGCGCTCTGGGGGATCCAGAAGTTCACCGACGTCAAGATCCCGACGCGTGACGGCGCGTACGTGCTGGGCGACGTCTTCCGTCCAATCGCGCCCGGCAAGTATCCCGCGATCGTGGGGATCGGCTCGTACGGCAAGGCGTTCTACCGCGGGTGCACCTGCAACGACCAGGAGGTGCAGGAGAAAGCCATCGCGCAGGATCGCTTTTTCATGGGCAACCCCGAGCGCCATCCCTACGAGAACCACGAGACCGCCGACGCGAGGTACTGGGTTCCGCGAGGCTACGCCGTGGTCAGGATCGATGGCCGCGGTGTCTGCAACACGCCGGGCCTGATGAACCCGTACAGCGCGCAGGAAGCGGAGGACTTCTACGATTCGATCGAGTGGATCGCTTCGCGCGACTGGGCGAATGGCAACGTGGGCACGTGGGGCGCCTCCTACTTCGGCATCAACCAGCCGATCGTCGCCTCGCTGCAGCCGCCCAGCCTGAAGGCGATGGTCGTCTCGGCCGGCGACTCGGAGCGCTTCCGCCAGGTCTTGTTCACCGGCGGAATCTCGAACGTCATCGGCCGCGAGGGGTGGTGGGAGAAGAGCGTCAAGGTGAATCGCTGCCTCGGCCAGCCGACCTTCGACAGGGTCGCGCACCAGAATGCCAACCCGTTCGCGGATCCGCCCGCGTGGGGCACGTACTACAACAACCCGAAGCCGCCGGGAGAGATCGACGCGGATATGAGCAAGGTGACGGTGCCGATGCTCGTCGAGGTGCCGCTCTCGCACACCGGGCACCAGCACATCCGCGGCTCGACGGTCACCTACATGGACGCGGCGTCCAAGGAGAAGCAGCTCAGTTTCATCACCGGCGACTTCATCTCCGGCTGGATGTACACGCCGCCCGCGCTGGAGCATCACCTCAAGTTCTATGACCGCTTCCTCAAGGGGAAGCCGCAGAGCACCGACGTGATGAAGCCGGCCGTGCGGATGATGATCCGCAGCGGCGATCGCGGCTGGTTCTGGCAGTACGAGAATGAATTCCCCGTCGCGCGCACGGACTACCGGAAGTTCTACCTGCACGGCACCCCGGCGTCGGTTGCCGGCGCCAACCGGACCGACTTCCTGACGCTCGGGCGCAGCGAACCGAAACAGGCGGCATCGAAGTCGTATGCCGCCGACGTGGACCGGCAGACCGTGGCCTGCTCGGCTCACGGCATCTCGTTCATCTCGGAGCCGATGACCGAAGACGTCACGCTGGCCGGCTACGCGAAGCTGGTGGCGTGGGTGTCATCGACCTCCCCGGACATGGATCTGTTTGCGTCCGTCCGCGTGCTGGACGAGAACGGCAAGGAGGTCCAGTACGCGCTCGCGCCGGAACGGCGCGACTATCCGGTCGGCAAGGGCGGGCTCAAGGTGTCACACCGCGCGCTCGATCCGAAGAAATCGACGCCGTTTCTGCCGTTCCACACCCACTCGAAGGCCGACTATGCGCCGCTGAAGGGGAAGAACGACATCGTCCGGGTGGAGGTCGAGATCGAGCCGACGACCGCGCTCGTCCGGGCCGGGCATCGCGTCCGGCTCGACCTGCAGCCGATCGGCGGCTGCGGCTGGGGAACGCCGTTCGTGTACGACACGTCGTACCATGACGGCGCGTCGAACACGATCCACATGGGCCCGCAGCGTGCGTCGTACTTGCAGCTGCCCGTGATCCCGGCGAAACCGGTGATGACGAGCCAACGGTAACCGAGCCCACCGAAACGGCCTTCCGATGGCGTCGCCGTCGGAAGGCCGTTTGTGTTTCGCCTGTGCCCTCTTACCTTTTGCCTCTTACCTTGATCACCCCTCGCGCGGCCGCGCGCGCTCGCGCGCGTGCCCGCGCGCTCATCGCCGGCGCGCCCGCCTCGCGGCAGAGCGCGATGGTTCGCTGAAGGCTCTTCGAGAACTCGCCGCACCGCCTGCAGCCGGCGAGGTGCTTCGCGAGCGCCCGCCGTTCCGCCGGAGACAAATCTCCCTCGATCCCCCGTGCCATTCGCAGGAGCAAGGCGCGGCAGTCGTCCTCGGCATGTCGGTCTGGCGCCACGTCAGCGATCCTCGAGCACTTTCCTCAGTTGCAGCCGCGCGCGATGCAGCCGCGTCTTGACGTTATCTTCCGAGATGTCCATGACCTGCGCGACTTCGCGGGTCGATAGCCCTTCGATGTCCCGCAGGAACACGATCGTGCGGAACGAGGGCGGGAGCGACGCCAGCGCGCGCCGCAGCCGCAGGCGCGTCCGGCCGTCCATCGCGAGCTGCTCGGGCGATCGATCGCCGGAGGGGACCGGGAACTCGCCGCCCGGCGTCAACTCGTCGAGCGACAACAACCGCCCAGGCTCGTGCACCTTCCGCCGGCGCCCGATCAGGCACGCGTTCTTGACGGTGCGATACAGCCACGCGCGGAACGCTTTCGGTTCCCTGATTTCGCTCGCGCGCCGGTACACGTTCACGAGGGCGTCCTGCATGGCGTCCTCCGCGTCGGCCGCGCCCGCGCCGCAGATCACCCGGCTGAAGCGATAGGCGATCTCCTGCGCGCGCACCAGCAGCGCCTCGAGGGCGGCCTGATCTCCCTTCCGCACCGCCGCGACCAGCGCCGCGTCGTCGGTCGCTGGATCAAGATGCAGGTTCCTTGAAAGCGTCACGGCCGGCTCAGCCTGTCACCTTTTGGCACCAGGGCGCATCTTTCTCCCCGGATGCGTTTTCGGACTGTTGGCATTCTCATCATTCTGACACTGTTCAGCGCCGACGTGCGGGGCCAGGAGCGCCTGACCCTGGCGGACGCGGTGGCTCGGACCGTCGACCAGCACCCGGCGCTCAGGGGAGCCCAGGCGGGGGAGCGCGCGGCAGGGGCGGCCGTGGACGAGGCCCGCGCGGGCTGGTTCCCACGCGTCGATTACGTCGAAAGCTGGCAGCGCAGCGACCAGCCGGTCTTCGTGTTCGGCTCGCTGCTCGCGCAGTCCCGTTTCGGGCCCGGCAACTTCGCCATCGACGCGCTGAACCACCCCGATGCGGTCAGCAACGTGCGCGGCACGGTGACCGCGCAGCACAACCTCCTTGATCCGGCGCGCCCTGCGCGCATGAGCGCCGCCAAAGCGGGGCAGGAGACGGCGGCGCTGGCCACCGCCTCGCTGCGCCGCGACCTGGCGCTCGCGACCGCACGCGCCTACGGCGGCATGCTGGTCGCCGAAGCGGCCCGCCGCGCCGCCGAATCCGCGGTGACGGCGGCCGGCGAAGACCGCGCTCGCGCCGAACGGAGGCGCGACGCGGGGCTGGCGACCGATGCCGACGTGCTCGTGTTCCAGGTGCACGCCGCCGCGATGAAGGCGCGGCTCGCGCAGGCGTCCGGCGAGGAGAGCGTCGCCCGCGCCGCGCTGAACGATTTGATCGGGGCGCCGCTCGACACGACATTCGCGCTCGAGGAACTCGCGTCGCCAACCGTCCCTCCCGCATCCGCAGCGATCGCGGACCTCGAGCGCGAAGCCCTTGCCAACCGTGAACAGGTGAAGCAGGCCGGCCTGCAGGTGCGCGCCGCCGCGGCCACCCGCGACATTGCACGCGCCGCGTTTCTTCCCACCGTCGGCCTGCAGGCCGGTCTCGAGTTCGACGGTGAGGGGTTTACCGGACGGCAGCGGTGGTGGATGGCCGGCCTCGAGGTCCGCTGGAATCTCTTCAACGGGTTTGGTGACCGCGCTCGGCTGGCGGCAGCCCAGGCCGGCGCGGTCCGGGCCGAAGCGGAGCGGGAACGTCTCGAAGATGCCATTCGCCTGGACGTGCGGTCAGCCGTGGCGCGATTGACCGCGGCGCGCGCGCGCGAGGAGACCGGGCGCTCGGCGGTCGAGCAGGCGCGCGAAGCCCAGCGCATCATCCGCGAACGGTACGAGGCAGGCATGGCCGGCGTGAGCGATCTCCTGCGTGCGGCCAACGCGCTGCTCGACGCGGAGCTCCAACAACGCGCGGCCACGGTCGATCTTTTTCTGAGCGAGCGGACGCTCGAGTGGGCAGTGGGACGGTGAGATGAAACAGGCAACCCTGATTGCAGTCGTGGCCGTCCTGAGCGCGGCGTGTGGCGGCGGGGGCGGGGCGCGCGAGCCGGCCAGGCGGGCGGCGGTGACGGTGCGCATCGGCGCCGCCGAGGCGAGGGATCTCGCCGAGCGAATCGACGTGGGGGGCACGGTGCGCGCGCGCACGGTCGCCGTGCTCACGAGCCGGATCGTCGGGCAGGTGCGCGAGATCAGCGCCCGGCCGGGCGCCCGCGTCCGCGCCGGCGCGCTGCTCGCCGTGCTCGACGGGCGCGAGATGGAGGCGAACCGCGACCGCGCCGACGCGCTCCTCACGGCTGCGGCGCAGGGACGCACCGCCGCCGAGGCCGACAAGGCCGCCGCGGAGGCGGCCCTGACGCTTGCCGCGGCGACCCACGCGCGCATCGCACGCCTGCGGGAGCGGAGGTCAGCGACGGCCCAGGAACTTGACGAGGCGCAGGCGGCGCTCAGCGCCGCCGGGGCGCGCGCCGCGGCGGCAGCGGCGGCCGTATCAGCCGCCGGCGCGAATCTCACAGGCGCCCGTGCCGCGGCCGAGGCCGCGCGCATCTCGGCCAGCTATGGCCGCATCGTCGCGCCGTTTACGGGAATCGTCACCCAGCGCCACGTCGAGGCGGGCGCGATGACCATGCCCGGAACGCCGGTCGTGACGGTTGAACAAGACGGCGGGCACCAGGTGGAGGCGAGCATGGACGAGGGTCGCGCAGCGCGCGTGAACTGGTCCGCGAACCCGCGCATCGTGTATTCGGCGCCAAACGGCGATGACGTGACCGTGGAGGGCAGAGTCGTCGAGCGGGCGGCGGCGCTGGACAACGCTCACACGATTGTCGTCAAGGTTGCGCTTCCCGCGGGCGAGTCGCTGCGCACGGGCATGTTCGCCCGCGTCCAGTTCAGCGGGAGCGCGCGCAGGACGCTGGCGGTCCCGGCCGACGCGCTCGTCCAGCGCGGCCAGTTGGACGCGGTGTTCGTCGTGTCAGACGGCCAGGTCCGCTACCGCATCGTCGAAATCGGCCGCGAGGCCGGCGGGTTCGTCGAAGTCCGGTCGGGCCTCGGTGCCGGAGAGCGGGTGGTCCGCGGCGCGCCCCCTTCGCTCGTCGACGGTACGCCCGTGACGACGGAGGGGCGCCAGTGAGCCAGCATACCGGCCTGGCCGGGCGCATGGCGGCAGCCTTCGTCCATTCGAAGCTGACGCCGCTCACGATCGTCGGTTCGCTGGCGCTGGGGCTGCTCGCCGTCATCGCACTGCCGCGAGAGGAAGAACCGCAGATCGTCGTGCCGATGATCGACGTGTTCGTCTCGATGCCGGGCGCGTCGCCCGCGGAGGTCGAGCAGCGCGTCACGCGCCCGCTTGAAAAGCTGCTCTGGGAGATCCCGGGCGTCGAGTACCTCTACTCGACGTCGAGCCCGGGCCAGGCGATGGTCATCGCGCGCTTCTTCGTCGGTGAGAACGAGGAGCGCGCGCTCGTGCGGCTCAACCAGAAACTCTCGTCGAACCTCAACATCATCCCGCCAGGGGTCTCGGCGCCTTTCGTGAAGCCCCGATCGATCGACGACGTGCCCATCATGGCGCTCACGCTGTGGGGCGGGCGGTACGACGATCGCCAGCTGCGGCTGTTTGCCGCGCAGGTGCGCGACTCCGTCAAGACGATCGGCGATGTGTCGGAGGTGACGATCATCGGCGGCCGCCCGCGCCAGGTCAGCGTCACGCTGGATCCCGCACGGCTGTCCGCCTACGGCGTCGATCCCCTGCAGGTACAGGGTGCGCTCGCCGGCGCCAACGCAAGGGCCGCGTCGGAGCTGACGAGCGGCGGATCGCGCGAAATCGTCTATGCGGGCCGGTGGCTCGACAGCGTGGACGCGGTCGGTTCGGTCGCGGTGTCCAGCGTCGCCGGCCGTGCCGTGCTCGCGCGCGACGTCGCGGATATTCGTGAGGGGGCCGCGGAGCCCAGCTCGTACGTGACGTACCGCGGCCGCGATGGCCGCACGTGGCCCGCCGTCACCGTGGCGATCTCCAAGCGAAAGGGGACCAACGCCATCGACGTGACCCACCGCGTCGAGCGGACGCTCGAGACGATCCGCGGCACGCTCCTGCCGAGCGACGTGCAGATGACGCACACGCGGAACTACGGAGAGACGGCATCAGAGAAGTCGAACGAGCTGCTCTGGCACATGTTCCTCGCCGTGCTGTCGGTCTCGGCGTTGATCTGGCTCGTGCTCGGCCGCCGCGAGGCGGGCGTCGTCCTGATCGCGATTCCCGTCACGCTGGCCCTCACGCTCGCGGTGTTCTATCTCTACGGCTACACCCTCAACCGCATCACGCTGTTCGCGCTCATCTTCTCCATCGGCATCCTCGTGGATGACGCGATCGTCGTCGTGGAGAACGTCGTGCGGCACGCGAGGATGGGAAGCGGGCCGTCGATGGCGCAGATCGCCATCCGCGCGGTGGACGAAGTCGGCAACCCGACGATTCTCGCGACGCTGACCGTTGTCGCCGCCATTCTGCCGATGGCGTTCGTGGGCGGGATGATGGGGCCGTACATGCGGCCGATTCCGGTCGGCGCCTCGGCCGCGATGATGTTCTCGCTCATTGTCGCCTTCATGGTCACGCCGTGGGCCGCGGTCAGGATGCTGTCGCGCAAGGCCGGGCACCACCATGAGGCCGAGGATCGCCTGACTGCGCTCTACCGGCGCGTGATGTCGCCGCTCATCGCGAATCCGCGGCTGGGCCTGCTGTTCCTCGGGGGAACGGCGCTCCTGCTCGTGATCGCGGCGGCGCTGGTGCCACTCGGGCTCGTGACGGTCAAGATGCTGCCGTTCGACAACAAGAGCGAGTTCCAGGTCATGGTGGACATGCCGGAGGGGACGGCGCTCGAGGATACGGCGCGCGTGACCTCCGCGCTGGCAGACGAGGTCGCCAGGGATGCGGCGGTCACCAACGTCGTGACCTACGCGGGGGCGAGCGCGCCCTACAACTTCAACGGCCTCGTGCGGCATTACTTCATGCGCCAGCAGCCCCACGTCGGCGACCTGCAGGTCAACCTGGTCTCGAAGGACGATCGGTCCGAGCAGAGCCACGAGATCGCGAAGCGCGTGCGCGAGCGGGTCGCGCCGCTGGCGAAGAAGCTCGGCGCGCGCATCCAGGTGACCGAGGTGCCTCCCGGGCCGCCGGTGCTGCAGACGCTCGTGGCCGAGATCTACGGCCCTGACCAGGCGCGCCGCACCGAGCTCGCGAAACAGGTGCGCGACGTGTTCGAGCGGACGCCGGGCGTGGTCGACGTGGACTGGTACGTCGAGGAGCCGCAGCGGAAGCGCCGCCTCGACGTGGATCCGGAACGCGCCGCGGCTGCCGGCGTGAATGCCGAGGCGGTCGCGGCGGTCGTGCGCATGGCCAACGCGGGCGCTCCCGCGGGGCTGCTGCACGACCGCCGGTCGCTGGAGGACGTTCCTATCGTGCTCCGCATGCCGCGCGAGATGCGCGGCGAGCCCGGGGCGCTCGACCCCCTGCGGCTGAACGGCGCGCGCAACGGGCAGTCCATCGCGCTCGGGGACGTGACGCACGAGGTCACGCTGCTACGTCATCGGTGACATCGCGGGCGAGCAGGAAAGCCCCGTGTACGCGGTGTTGCAGATGCAGGCGCCGCTGCAGGCCCTGCCAATGCCCGAGGGGTACGCGTTCGAGCTGTTCAGCGCGAGGCAGCCGTTCGACACGACGAAATACGCGATGAAGTGGGACGGCGAGTGGCACATCACCTACGAGGTCTTCCGCGACCTCGGCCTCGCGTTCGCTGCGGTGCTCCTGCTCATCTATATCCTGGTCGTGGGCTGGTTCCAGTCGTTCAAGACGCCGCTGACGATCATGGCGGCGATTCCGTTTTCGCTCGTGGGCATCCTGCCCGCGCACGCGCTGCTGGGTGCGTTCTTCACCGCGACGTCGATGATCGGCTTCATCGCGGGCGCCGGCATCGTCGTGCGCAACTCGATCATCCTCGTGGACTTCATCGAGCTGCGGCTGCAGGACGGCATGCCGCTCGGCCAGGCGGTCGTGGATGCAGGCGCCGTGCGGTTCCGCCCGATGGCGCTGACGGCGGCCGCCGTGATCGTCGGCGCGGGGGTCATCCTGTTCGACCCGATCTTCCAGGGGCTCGCGATTTCGCTGATGGCGGGCGAGGTGGCGTCGCTGTTGTTGTCGCGCATGGCCGTCCCGATTCTGTATTACCTCGGCAACAGGCATGGCGCGCCGGCGACGCGGCCGCGGGCGGTGGAGGCGTAGCATGACGCCGGCGTATCCCCCGAAACGAATCCTGGTGCCGGTTGATTTCGGCGAAGCGTCGGCGCGCGCCGTCGCGGTGGCCGACGCGCTGGCGCGCGAGTTCGGCGCCCAGCTCGAGGCCGTTCATGTGGAGGCGCTCACCGCGCCGCCGTACTTCACCATGGACCAGGTGAAGATGCTCGAAGCGCAACGCACCAACGCGCGAGCGGCGGCGGAGCGATACCTGGCGGCTTTCCTCCAGAAGCACGGCGCGCACGGGGCGCGTGTCACCGTTGCGGACGGCTCGCCTGCGGAGGTGATCCTGCAGCGCGCGTCCGACGCCGACCTGATCGTGATGGGCACGAACGACAAGAGCATCGCCGCGCGGCTCTGGATGGGGTCCGTCGCCGAGCGGGTCCATCGGCAGGCGGCGGTGCCCGTGCTGATCGTCCGCGCGTCGGAATCCCGCTCCGCGGCGGAGCACGTGGCCTGGCTGCGTCACGAAGCGGCGTTACGCGTCAACAAACGGGAGGAGGAGTGATGGTGGAGCGTTATCTGAGACTCATCGCCGGCCTGTTCGTCACGGCGAGCGTGCTCCTCGGGATGTACGTGCATCCCGGGTTCTATTGGTTTACGGTGTTTGTCGGGCTCAACCTGTTCCAGTCGGGGCTGACCGACTGGTGCCCGATGATGGTGATCCTGAGGAAAGCATGCGCAAAATCGACGAAACCAGTTACGGCCTGAAAGTCGAAGTCCCCCTGCCGTACGAGCAGGCGGTCGAACGGGCGACCGCCGTGCTGAAAGATCAGGGCTTCGGCGTCCTGACGACCATCGATGTGAAGGCGACGCTCAAGGCGAAGCTCGATCGCGACTTCCGCAAGTACACGATCCTCGGCGCCTGCAACCCGCCGCTGGCCAGCCGTGCGTTCGACGCGGATCTCGACGTCGGCCTGCTGCTGCCGTGCAACGTGGCGGTCTACGAGGTTGCGCCCGACCGGAGCGTGGTGGCCGCGATGGCGCCGGCGATCATGGTTCGAGTCGCGCCGGACAACAGCGGCCTCGAGACGGTGGCCGCAGAGGCCGATCGCCGGCTGCGGGCCGCGCTTGGGGCGCTCTGAACCGATAAGTGGGACAGTCACACTTTCCAAGACAGCCGCCAGGAAAGTGTGACTGTCCCACTTATCGCCGTCCTGCCGGGAATCCGGCACTTTCTGAGATCCGTTCGCAGTTTACCCCAATTCCGGCCTATTCTGGTCGGGTATCCACCTTGCGACTGGACATTCATTGTGCCGTGTCCTCATGCCATAAATAGCGCCACCCGTGTGCAGCCCTTGATTACGCTGCGCGCCAGGCCACTGCGCATCGCCCTGGTCGGCAACCCGAACGTCGGCAAGAGCGTCGTGTTCGGGCGCCTGACCGGGCGCTACGCCACCGTCTCGAACTATCCAGGAACCACCGTGTCGGTCATGCGCGGGCGCGCCATGGTCGGGGCGGAAGTCTGCGATCTCATCGACACGCCGGGCGTGAATGCCCTCGAGGGGGACATCAGCGAAGACGAGCTGATCACGCGCCGCATCGTCGAAAACGGCGAGGCGGATCTGCTCGTGCAGATCGCCGACGCGCGCAACCTGCGCCGCGCGCTGATGCTCACCTGGCAGCTCGCGCGCCTCGACAAGCCGATGGTCCTCGTGCTGAACCTCGTGGACGAGGCGCGCGCCCGCGGCATCGACGTGCAGGCCGACGCCCTGTCGCGCGAGCTGGGCATTCCGGTCGTGGAGACCGTCGCCGTCGAGGGGCGCGGTTTCGACGAGCTGCGCGCCGCCCTCGCACAGGCCCAGGTTCCCGCAATCCCCGCCGCAACCACGCACACCACCTGGGCGCACGACATGGCGGAGCGCCACCGCCAAACGCGGCGACACACGGTCGGGCGGTGGCAGGAGGCGTTCGCGCGCGCGGTCCGCCAGCCGCTCACGGGGATCCCGATCCTGATCGCCGTGCTGTACGTCACCTACCTGTTTGTCGGCGTGTTCGGCGCCCAAACTCTCGTGGAACTGCTCGAGGAACAGGTCTTCGGCGCGTGGATTAATCCCGCCGCCGTCAACCTCGCGCAGTACCTTCCCTGGGCGCCCGTGCGCGATTTCTTCGTCGGCGACTACGGCCTGATCACGATGGGCCTGACCTACGCCTTCGGGATCGTGCTGCCGGTGGTCACCACCTTCTTCCTGATTTTCGGATTCCTCGAAGACAGCGGCTACATCCCGCGCCTGGCGATCTTCTGCGACCGAATCTTCCGCGCCATGGGCCTGAACGGCAAGGCCGTGCTGCCGATGGTGCTGGGTCTCGGCTGCGACACGATGGCGACCATGACGACGCGGATTCTGGGAACGCCGAAGGAGCGCCTCATCGCGATCCTGCTGCTGGCGCTCGGCGTCCCGTGCTCGGCGCAGCTGGCCACGATCCTGGGGATCCTCGGCGGCATTTCGTTCTTCGCGCTGGGCACGCTGTTCGGGATCGTCCTGCTGCAGATGGTCGTCGTGGGATGGCTTGCCGCGCGCGTGTTGCCCGGCGATCGCTCGGAGTTCATCCTCGAGCTGCCGCCGATCCGCCTCCCGCGGGCGCGCAACCTGCTGACGAAGACCGTCCTCCGCATCCGGTGGTATCTCGGCGAAGCGGTGCCGCTGTTCCTGATAGGGACCGTGCTGCTGTTTGTCCTCGATCGCGCGCACGCGCTCGTCGCCCTCGCGCGGGCCGCCGAGCCCGTCGTCACCGGATGGCTGGGCCTGCCGGCGCGCGCCGCCGAGGTGTTCATCATGGGGTTCCTGCGGCGAGACTACGGCGCCGCGGGATTGTTCGCGATGGTGAGCGACGGCGCGCTCACCGCCACGCAGTCTGTCGTCGCCCTGACGGTGATGACGCTCTTCGTGCCCTGCGTCGCGAACCTGCTGATGATCGTCAAGGAACGCGGGCCACGAGTCGCGCTCGCCATCCTCACGTTCGTGACCGTGGTGGCCGTCAGCACGGGCGCCGTGCTCAATTACGTTCTGGGGGCCCTGCATGTCGCCTTCTAGCAAGGACTGGAGGCCGCTGGCCTCCATGCGCGCCGGGGAGAGCGGCGTCATCGTGCAGGTGTTGCCGGATCCAAATGGACGATCGGACCGGCTCTGCGCCCTGGGCGTGACCCCCGGCGCGCGCGTCCGGGTCCTCCAGACGTTCCCCGGCATCGTCTTCGAGTGCGATGAAACGGAGCTGGCCGTCGAACGTGCGGTGGCCCGGGTCATCATGGTTGCGCCCCCCCAGACCGTCGGGACGAGGTTGACCTTCCGGACCGACGTCAGCTGCGCCTGACAAAAAAGGGGGACTGTCCCCCTTTTCCCCTTTTCTCCGGCACCTCTCTTGCCATTCAACAATCCGGCTCCAGCTAAACTTGCCGGACTTCCGGCGGGGAGGTTCTATGCGGTGGCTGACAGTGGCGGCAGCGATACTGGCCGTCGGATGCAGCGCGGTCAAGCCTCTTCCCATCACCTCGGGCGAACGGTGTTTCCGGTGCGGCCGCCCGATCGATGACGTGAAGCTCGCGGGCGAGATGGTCGACGAGGGGGGGCACGCCTACAAGTTCCGCACGGCCGGGTGCATGGCGAAATACCTCGCCGAGCATCCCGGCGAGCACTACAAGGGACTCTTCGTCACCAATCACCACACGGGCAAACTCATTCCCGCTGACGGCGCCACGTTTGTGCGGGTGACGTTGAGCACCGCGTCGCCGGAAAAAGACTACATGGCGTTCGGGCGCGCGGAAGACGCAGGCGAGGTGGCGAAGAAGGAGGGGAGTCCAGCGGTAAGATGGGACCAGGTCCTCGCCTCGGCGAACACGCCGTAGCACGAGTTACCGGGGCTTCAGGCGATCTCGAAGTCTGGACGCGACATCGCGCGGCAGCGGCGCCGGCTCGTGCAGCCTGCGCCGCAGCTCGACGACCGTCGCGCTGAAGCGCCCGCCGAACCGCTCACACCACTCGCATCCCGCCAGGTGCGCGTTGACCTGCGCCGTTTCGTCGCGTGCGAGCTCTCCGTCCACGTACCGGCTCAGGCGGGCGAGCACGTCCGAGCAGTACAGGCCGGCGACGTTGCATTCTTCGGGCATCATGTCGTGATCGGTCCTTCCGCCCGCAGCGCGGCCGCGAGCCGGAGCCGCGCCCTGTGGAGGCGGCTCTTCATCGCGGCGAGACTCAACCCGAGCACGCGCGCGGTGTCCTCGCCGCTCAGTTCCTCGAGCTCGCGCAGTACGAGCACCTCGCGTTCCGCCGTGGGCAGCGCATTCAACGCCGCATGGAGGCGCTCGCGTTCCGCCGCCGAAATCGCCGCCTGCTCGGGGCTGATCTGTCCCCACCCCGCCGCCTCGGCGATCCGCCACTCGTCGACATCGTCGAGCGCCTCGTCGACCACGTCGCAGGCCAGGCGCCGCCGCTGGCGCCAGACGGCATTGCGCGCCATCGTCAGCAGCCAGGTGCGCACGGACGCCTCGGCGCGGTACGTGGAGGCGTGCTGGTACGCGGCAACGAACGCCTCCTGCATCGCATCTTCGGCGTCGGCCTGGCTGCGGGCGATCGCCAGGGCAAAGCGGTAGACGGCCGCCTCGTGGCGGCGCACCAGTTCCTCGAAGGCGGCGTGATCGCCTCGGCTGGCTCGCACGAGCAGGCCGGCATCCGCGGGATCGCTCAACGCACCTTCGTCGGACAGGTCGAGAAGCCGAACAGGGAGTACAGCGGACAGTTGCCGGTGAGGCCCGTGGCGAGGGGAATGATTCCCAGGTACCCGAACGGCGTCCGGGGCCCCACGAACGCGAGCGAGAGCAGCGCGGTGCCGATAATCACGCGAATCATCCGGTCGAGCGAATGCTCGTTCCGAGAGAAGAAAACGCCCATAGTGTGACCTCCATCGCGATAGAGTCCGCCGGGACCCAAAAGGATTCAGCGGCGGGCGAGGCCACACGGGCGCCGCCGGTTACGCCGGGGCGAACAGCTTGAGGATGTCGCTCTTGGGGAGCGCCTTCTCCCGGAGCATGGCGTGCCGTTCGGCGGCCAGGCCCTCCATCGTCGGCTCGGCGACCGGCTTGCGGTAGAACACGCCGGTATACAGCTTGGTGCCGTACTCTTCGGCGAGCGCGTACGCGCCCAGCTTGTTCGACGAGTCGTGCCCGAGCGCCCTCAGGTCCTGCATCGCGGCCTTCTGCTGCTTCAGCTGCGCGTCGACGCTGCCGTAGGTGATGCAGGGGGACTGCACGTTGATGAACGCGAATCCCGGATACCTGATGCCGTCCTCGATCAGCTTGGCGAGCGCCGCCATGTCGGCGGGCGTCCCCTGCGCGACGTAGCCCGCGCCGTACGCGAGCACCGAGAGCAGCGGGTTGATCGGCCCCTCGAGCGATCCGTACGGCGAGGTCACCGACTTCAATCCGCGCGGCGAGGTGGGCGAGAGCTGCCCCTTGGTGAGCCCGTAGATCTGGTTGTCCATCACGATGTACGTGATGTCGATGTTGCGGCGCACGACGTGGGCGACGTGGCCGCCGCCGATCGAGAACCCGTCGCCGTCGCCACCGGCCGCAAGGACGAGCAGCTCCGGCTTCGCCAGCTTGATCCCCTGCGCGATCGGGAGCGGCCGGCCGTGGATGGTGTTGAAGCCGTACGCCGTGGTGTAGCCGGGAATGCGGCTCGAACAGCCGATGCCGGACACGAAGGCGATCTCGTGCGGCGGCCGCCCGATCGCCGCCAGGGCGCGCTGGATGGCGGACAGCACGCCGAAGTCGCCGCACCCGGGGCACCAGATCGGCTTGAGGTCGCTCTTGAAGTCCTTGGCTTGCAGGGTCGCTTGCATCGATGACTCCACGTGTCGAACGTAACGCGTCGCTATTCCACCGGCGCGGCTTCGGGCATTCTCCCGCGCTGCAGTTCCACCGCAATGTGCTTCAGCCGCGTGACGAGCTCCTCGGGGCTGATGGGCACGGCGCTCGGCCGGGCAAACGGCTCGACACCGTCCGGCACGTTGACGAACATCCGCAGCAGCCGCCAGAGCTGTCCCTGGTACGACTGCTCGACGATGAGGCCGCCCTGCACCGACTTGAAGAAGGCGCGGTAGATCTCCTCGGCCACCGGGTAGAGCAGCCTGGGTACGAGCAGCTTCACGCGCAGCCCCTCACGCTCGGCAAGCGTCAGCGCTTCCTGCGCGATGCCGGCGACGCTGCCCCAGCTCACCAGCGCGAGCGGCGCGCCGGCCCGGCCGTATTCCTGGAACAGGTCCTTCCGCTTCTTGAGCGGGTCGAGCTTCCGCGACCGCTTGGCCGTCATCTCCGCGTGCACCGACCCGGCCGCCGTCGGCGCTCCCGACTGCGTGTGCTCGATGCCCGACGCGAGATAGTTCCCTCCGGCCATGCCGGGCTCGCTGATCGGGCTCACGCCCGACTCGGTCAGCTTGAACCGCGTGTACGCGGCCAGTTCGTCGGGCGCCGGCCGATCGCGCTCCACGATCGGGAACGCGTCGACGTTGAACGGATCGACGGTTTCCTTCCGCTGCCCGATGTCACCGTCCGAGAGCACGATGACCGGCGTCTGGTAGGCCTCGGCGATGTTGAAGGCCTCGATCGTGATCCCGAAGATGTCGGCCACGCTGACCGGGGCGAGCACGGGGCGGACCACGTCGCCGTGCGCCGAGAAGACGGCCTGGAACAGGTCCGACTGCTCGCTCTTGGTCGGGATGCCGGTCGACGGCCCGCCGCGCTGCACGTTGACGCAGACCAGCGGCAGCTCCGCGATCGTCGCGAGGCCGAGCATCTCGCTCTTGAGCGACATGCCTGGGCCGGAGGTCGCGGTCATGGCCTTCACGCCGGCGAACGACGCACCAATCGCCGCGCCCACTCCCGCGATCTCGTCTTCCGCCTGGAGCACGGTGCCGCCGTACTTGAACAGCTCCTTGGTGAGGAACTGCATGATCTCGGTCGATGGCGTGATCGGGTAGCCGCCGAAAAACCTGCAGCCGGCCACGATGGCCGCCGCGCCGCACATCGTGTTGCCGTCGGCGATGAGCCGCTTGGCGGTCGTCTTCGCGACGGGCGCGAGCGTCGATCCCTTGGCCAGCGGATGCTCCTGCGCGTATTTCACGCCCGCGTTGAACGCGTCCTCGTTGCGCTTGACGGTCTCTTCGCCCTTCGCCGCAAAGCGCTTCTTGAGCCCGGAGAGAATCGCCGCGGCGGGCAGCCCGAACCACCCCGACAGCAGCCCCAGGACGACGGTGTTCTTCGCCCGGTCGTTGCCGACCAGGTCGCGCGCCATCTGGTCGATCGGCACGGCCACCACTTCGGCCGGCGTAATGCCGGTGAGCGGAATCTGGCTGGTCGCCACGCCGGTCTTGCTGTCATAGATCACGGTCGTGCGGCCGCCGACCGGCAGCTCCGCGCCGAAGCGCAGGAAGTCGTCCCAGTTGAGCGCGACCGCCACGTCGAGCGCGCCGCCAAGGCTCAGCACCGGCGCCGTCGACATGCGGAGGCGGAAAGACGACTCACCGCCGCGAATCTGCGAGCCAAAACTCTTGGTCATGCGCGCGTGATAGCCGTCGATGGCCGCGGCCGCGATGAGCGCTTCGCCCGCGGCGATGACGCCGTCTCCGCCCGCGCCCGCCATCCCGATAACGAGGTCCTGTCTCATGGTTATGAAAAAAGAAGGCCAGAAACACGTCAACCGCGGAGCGCAGCCGCCCGGAATGCAGTAGGGGGACGGAGGAGTCCGGACGCGCAACGACTCCGCGGTTGATCTCAGTTCTTCATTCGCAAAGCTCTCGCCAGCGCGGAAACCGGGGTATTTCCTGGTAGTTTTCGCGCGAACGTCGGCCGGTTGCCGGGAAACCGGCACGCGGAAATCGTCAAATCCTCAGATTGCCAGATCCTGGACTTTCTTTGCGGTTTTCCGTCACGCGCGCGTCCAGGCGCCCCGGCCGGCCGTGGACGCGCGGTTTCAGGCGCGTTTTCAGCGCTTTGCCGCTCGAGTTGCGTGGCACCCTCCTTGCCATCGGCACCGCGGACCATCCGCAGACATGACCAGGGCCGCAGTCGAAGGCCGGCGCATCCACGTCCGTGGCACCGTCCAGGGAGTGGGCTTCCGCCCCTGGGTGTACCGCCTCGCGCGCGAGCTGCGCCTGCACGGGCGGGTCCTCAACGACGCCGCCGGCGTCGTCATTCATGCGTTCGGGTCGCAGGAGGCGCTCGAGCGCTTCGTGCGCCGGCTGCGGGAATCGGGACCGCCCGCCGCTTCGATCAGCTCGGTGGAGGACAGCGCGATTCCGCCGGAGGCGGTCTCGGATTTCACGATCGTCGAGAGCGAAGCGGGCGACGAGCGCCGCGTCTCGATCCCCGCGGACCTGGCGACGTGCGGCGACTGCGCGCGCGAGATTCGCGATCCGGCGAACCGCCGCCACCGGTACCCGTTCACCAACTGCACCAACTGCGGCCCGCGGTTCACCATTGCGCTCGGTGTGCCCTACGACCGCGCGGCGACCTCGATGCGCGGCTTCGACATGTGTCCCGAGTGCCGGCGCGAGTATGACAACCCGGACGATCGCCGGTTCCACGCGCAGCCGAACGCGTGCCCGGCCTGCGGTCCCACGCTGCGCGCGCTGGTGCCGGGAGACGGGGCGATCGACGGCGAAGATCCGATCGAGCTTGCGGCGCGCCTGATCGGCGCCGGGCTCACGGTGGCCGTGAAGGGGATCGGCGGCTTTCACCTGGCGTGCGACGCGGCGTCAGAGCTCGCCGTGCTGCGCCTGCGCCGTCGCAAGCACCGCGACGAGAAGCCGTTTGCGGTCATGGTGCGCGACCTGGACGAGGCGGAACGCCTCGCGCACCTTGGCCCGGCGGAGCGCGCGCTGCTGCTGTCGGCGGAGCGGCCCATCGTGCTGGCGCCGCGGCGATCCGGCGCGCCGCTGGCCGCGTCGGTCGCCCCCGGCAACCCGCTGGTCGGGCTGCTGCTGCCGTATTCGCCGCTGCACCACCTGCTCGCGCGGGCGGCGGCGTGCCCGCTCGTCATGACATCGGGGAACCTGTCCGACGAGCCGCTCGCGTTCCGCAACGAGGAGGCGCTCGCGCGGCTCGGCGAGATCGCGGATCTCTTCCTGGTGCACGACCGCCCGATCGTGACGCGCTGCGATGACTCGGTGGCGCGCGTCGTGGCCGGCGGCCCGATGCTGCTGCGGCGCTCGCGCGGCTACGTGCCGCGTCCAGTGCCCGTCGCGCGCCCGTTCGACACACCGGTGCTCGCGTGCGGCGCGCTCCTCAAGAACACGTTCTGCTTCGGCATCGGCAACGCCGCCTACCTGGGCCCGCACATCGGCGACCTCGAGAACCTCGAAACATTCGAGTCCTACCAGGACTCCATCGACCGCATGCAGCGGTTCCTCGGGGTCGAGCCGGAGATCGTCGCGCACGACATGCACCCGGACTACCTGTCCACGCGCTACGCGCAACTGCGCGTCGAATCCCGCAGGATCGCCGTGCAGCACCATCACGCGCACGTGGCCAGCGCCATCGCGGAGCACCGGATCGCCGGCCCCGTCTTCGGGCTCGCGTATGACGGCACGGGCTACGGTGCCGACGGCGCGGCATGGGGCGGCGAGCTGCTGCTGGCGGACGCGGCCAGTTTTACCCGTCTCGCGACGTTCCGTCCCGTCGTGCTCGCCGGCGGCGACCGGGCGATACGCGAACCGTGGCGCATCGCCCTCGCGCTGCTCGAGGACGCGTTCGCGGGTGAGCCGCCGGTGGCTGATGTGCGCCTGTTCCGCCAGATTCCGGCCGAGGAGCTTGCGATCGTCCGGAGGCTCATCGCCACGGGGGCCAACGCGCCGGCGGCCCACGGCGTGGGGAGATACTTCGACGCGTTCGCCGCCATCGGCCTGTGCCGCACACGGGCCACCTACGAGGGGCAGCTGGCCTTCGAGTGGAACATGATGGCGGCGGCGGCACCGGGGCGCGAGCGCGGCCGGTATCCCTTCGACATCGTTCGTGACGGTTCGCCCTGGACGATCGACCTGCGCCCGATGGTCAGAGGCGCCGTCTACGAGCTTATCGGCGGCGAGGCGCCGGCGATCGTCGCGGCCCGGTTCCACAACACGATCGCGGCCGCATCCGCGCAAGTCGTCCGTCACGCCGCGGTGCTGTTCGGGAGGCTCCGTGTCGTTCTCACCGGCGGATGCTTTCAGAACGCGCTGCTGACGGAGCGGACCCTCGAGGAACTCAGCCCGATGTTCCGTGTGTGCCTCCACCGGCAGGTGCCGCCCGGCGACGGCGGCATCGCGCTCGGGCAGGCCCTGGTCGCCAACGCGATCGCGACGGCGGCGCGCGACTCGCGTCGCTCATGAGAGATCGCACGTCGCACGTCGCACGTCGCACGTCGCACGTCGCACGTCGCACGTCGCACGTCGCACGTCGCACGTCGCACGTCGCACGTCGCACGTGGCACGTGGAAGGAGCCGACACCTATGTGCCTCGGAGTGCCCGGCCGGGTCCTGGCCGTGAACGGCCTGGTGGCCATCGTCGATTTCTGGGGAGTGACGCGCGAAGTGCGCCTCGAGCTGGTTGACCAGCCGGTGGCACCGGGCGATTACATCCTCAATCACGTCGGCTACGCGATCCGCCGAATCCCGCAGGACGACATCCAGGAAACGCTGGCGCTCTACGAGCAGCTGCTCGAGAGCGCCCAGGACGACCTGATGGCGGCCGATGTCCGATCGGAGGTGCAGGCGACAGGGGACCAGACGGGCGGCGGAGGCCGGAAGGCGGGTGGAGGCACGGGCGCGAATGGCTGACGCGCACGCCGCGTTGACACGCCTGCAGTTCCGCGATCCGGAGCGCGCCGCGGCGCTCGTCCGCGCGCTGCACCGCGTCACGGCGGAGGTCCGGCGCGAACCCGTGGCCATCATGCACGTGTGCGGATCACACGAGCAGGCGATCGCGCGCTTCGGCCTGCGCGCCGTGTTTCCGCGTTCGCTCGACGTGATCATGGGACCGGGCTGCCCGGTGTGCATCACCGATCTTCCCGAGGTCGATGAAGCGGTGGCGCTCGCTCGGCAGGGCATTCGCCTCGCCACCTACGCCGACATGCTGAAGGTGCGCGGATCCGCGCTCTCGCTGGCCGACGTGCAGGCAGAGGGCGCGCGCATCGACGTGGTCTACAGCATCACCCAGGCGGTGGCGCTGGCGCGCAAAACCCCGTCGGAGCCCCTCGTGTTCTTCGCGACCGGCTTCGAGACGACCGCGGTGGCCACTGCCGCCGTCATCCTGGGAGATCCTCCTCCGAACTTGTCCGTCCTCTCCGCGCACAAGTACATCCCGCCGGTCATGGCAATCGTGTCCGAGATGCCGGACACGCGGGTCGAAGGCTTCCTGGCGGCGGGGCACGCGGCGACGATCACGGGCTGGGGCATCTACGAAGCATTCGTCGCGCGGCACCGCAAGCCGGTCGTGGTCGCGGGCTTCGAGCCGCTCGACATCCTCGCCGGCCTCGTGCGGCTGGTGGAGCTCGTGCGGGATGCGGCACCAGAGGTGGCGAACATGTACCCGCGCTGCGTGACGAAAGAGGGGAACCTGCAGGCGCAGCAGCAGCTCTGGCGCGTGTTCCGGCCCATCGGCGGCCGCTGGCGCGGGATCGCGCACGTGCCCAACGGCAACCTGCGGCTCCGCGACGAGTGGGCGGGCGTGGACGCGCGGCGTCGTTTCGAGATCGATGTCGCGTCGCTCTGGGACACCGCCCCCCCGGCCCTCGTCCAGCAGTGCATCTGCGGCGACATCATGGCGGGCATCGCCTCGCCTCGGGACTGCGCGCTGTTCGGCCGGGAGTGCCTGCCCGACTCCGCCGTGGGCGCCTGCATGGTCAGCAGCGAAGGCACGTGCCGCATCTGGCATCAGTACGGCGGGCACCCGGACCTGGCGGCGCTTCCCGTCGATCCGTACGCGAGGCGCGCATGAGTCACACGTCGCTGGAGGAACGGATCGCCCTCAAGCACGGCGCCGGCGGCCGCGCCATGCGCGCCCTGATCGAGCAGGTGCTGCTCGACGGCATCGCGCCGGGCAGCTGGATCGGCGCCGACGCCATGGACGATGGGGCGGCGATCCGAGTGGGGGAGCAGTGGCTGGTGGTCACGACCGATTCGCACGTCGTGCAGCCCGCCTTCTTTCCCGGCGGCGACATCGGCCGGCTCGCGGTGTGCGGGACCGTGAACGATCTCGCGATGATGGGCGCCACCGAACCGCTCGGCCTCACGTGCGCGATGGTGCTGGAAGAAGGGTTCTCCCGGGAGTCGCTGCTGGCCATCCACGCCTCGATGCGCCAGGCCTGCGCGGAGGCGGGGACGACGATCGTGACGGGTGATACGAAGGTGATGGGCCGCGGGGAGGTCGACGGCATCGTGGTGAACACCACGGGGGTGGCGCTCACGCCGGCGATCGTGCGCGACGCCGGGCTCCAGCCGGGCGATCGCATCATCGTGACCGGCACGATTGGCGATCACGGGCTCGCCGTGACGGCTGCGCGCCACAAGCTCGGGATCGAGGGAACGCTCCAGTCCGACGTGGCGCCGATCAATGGCCTGGCGCGCGCCGCCATCGCGGCGGCCGCGGCCGGCGGGATCACCGCGATGAAAGATCCGACGCGCGGCGGGCTGGCGAGCGCGCTTCACGAAATGGCCGCGAAGAGCCGCGTTGGCATCGTCCTCGAGGATCGGGCGATCCCGATCTCCGACGCGGTACGCGGCGCCGCGGAGCTGCTGGGCATCGACCCGCTGCACGTGGCGAACGAGGGGAAGGCGGTCATCGGCGTCCGTGCGGGCGAGGCCGATGCCGTGCTGCGGGCGTTGCGCGGGCACGCCCTCGGGCGCGATGCCGCGATCGTCGGGACGTGCGTCGCCGAGCGCCCCGGGTTGCTCGTTCTGGATACCGGATTCGGCCGGCGCCTGGTCGCCGAGCCCGAAGGGGAGCCCCTGCCGCGCATATGCTGATCCCACGCCTGCCGCTTCGTGTCGCGATCCTCTGCTCGCACCGCGCGCCCGGCCTCGTGCACGTGCTCGGCCGCGACCGGAACCGGGGCCCCTTGTACGAGATCGTCTGCTGCGTGTCGAGCGAGGCGACGTTTGCCGAGGAGGTGCGCGTCGAGCGCCGCGGCATCCCGACGATCCCGCATCCCATCCACGCGTTCTACGGCGTGGCCGGGCGGCCGCTGCGCGATCTCGAGGCCCGGCGGCAGTACGACGAGCGCACCGTCCGCAAGCTGGCGCCATACAAGCCGGATCTGATCGTCCTCAGCGGCTACCTGTATCGGCTGACCGAGCCCGTGCTGGACGCCTTTCCCGACCGGATCGTCAACATCCACCACTCCGACCTGCTCGCGCGCCGGCCCGGCGGCGCCCCGCGCTATCCCGGGCTGCGCGCCGTCCGCGACGCGATCCAGGCCGGCGAACGCGAGACCCGCGCCTCCGCGCACATCGTGAACGCGGAGCTGGACGCCGGGCCCGTGCTGCTGCGGTCCTGGCCGTTTCCGGTGCCGGAGGTGGCCCGCTGGGCCGCCCTGCGCCAGGCCTCCGACGTGCTCCGCTCGGTCGCGTTCGCGCAGACCGAATGGATGCTGCGATCGGCGTGGGGCCCGATGATCGCGCGATCGATCGAAATCATGGCCTGCGGCGAGCCGGCAGGGCCCCTGGAACTGGACGAGGACGGTACGACGAAGGCGATTGCGCAGCTCGTTGAGGCATAGAGGGCCGCAGGCTGGCGAGGGCATCCATGAGCCATATTCACGTCGCACGGGAAGAGGCGATCGGGACGGTCACGATCGATCGGCCGGCGCGGTTCAATTCGCTCGACGTGGACACGGCGCGCGACCTCCGCGCGGCAGCGCTGCAGCTGGCGCGCGATCCGGCGGTGCGGGTGATGATCCTGCGCGGCATCGGCGGCGTGTTCTGCAGCGGCGCGGATCTCAAGTACATCCGCGCGGGCGGGGTCGAACGGGATCTGGGCTACCTCACGCCTGGCGCGCGCCCGGTCCCGTCGGGTTATGGGGAGGTCTTCAAGCAGATTCTCGAGTACCTCCACAGCACCATCAGCGAGATTCGCCGGGCGCCGAAGCCCGTCGTGGCCGCCGTGGACGGGATCGCGGCCGCGGGCGGCTTCGGGCTGGCGATGTCGTGCGACGTCGTGCTGGCGTCCGCGCGCTCCACGTTCGAGTGGGCCTATTCCAGGACGGGCCTGACCGGCGCGGAGAGCTCCACGTTCCTGCTGCCGCGGCTGATCGGGCTGCGCCGGTCTCTGGAGCTGATGCTCCTGAACCCCAAGATGCCGGCGTCGAGTGCCCGCGAGATCGGACTGGTGACTCGCGTGGTTCCCGATGCGTTGTTCGACGCGTCGGTGAGCGAGATCGCGCGCCAGCTCGCTGCCGGCCCCACCCGGTCGTACGGCATCGCCAAGGCGTTGATGAACCGCGCGGACGGCGTCGATCGGCTCGACGCGCACCTGGACGCCGAGCTGGAGCAATTGAGTCGCATCGCCGACGAGCCCGAGTTCGCGGCGGGTCTCGAAGCCTTCTTCGCGAAGAAGGAGCCGGTCTTCGGTGCATGAGTACTCGATCGTCCAGTCGTTGCTGAATCGCGTGCAGGACTCGTTGCGCGGATACGACGTGCGCAGCGTGCGGCGCCTGCGGCTGCGGCTCGGAGAGTTGTCGGGCGTCGATCCAGGCCTCCTGCGGACCGCGTACGAGCTGTGCGCCCCGGGCTCGGTGTGCGACGGCGCGGAGCTGGAGATCGCCTCCGTGCCGGCGCTGTGGCGCTGCCCGGCCTGCGACCGCGACGCGCCGGCAGGGGCGCGGCTCGCGTGCCCCTCGTGCGGGGGCGGCGTCCGGCTGCTCGAAGGTGACGAAATCGTGCTGGAGACCATCGACGTGGAGGTCGAACATGTGTGAATCGTGCGGATGCGGCGACCCGCACCTGGTGTCGGTGGACGTCCACGATCGGGTGCTCTCGGAGAACGATCGGCAGGCCGCGCACAACCGCGAGCACTTCGCCGCCGCCGGTGTACTGGCCGTGAACCTGATGGGATCGCCGGGGGCAGGCAAGACGGCCGTGCTCGAAGCCACCGCGCGCCGGCTCGCCGGGCGCCGGAAGCTGGGTGCGATTGCCGGCGATCTGGCGACGGATCACGATGCCGCGCGGCTGCAGCGCGCGGGCGTGCCGTCACGATCGATCACGACGGGCAACGCCTGCCATCTCGACGCCGCGATGGTGCACCACGCGCTGCATCACATGGCGTGGAGCGGCCTCGACATCCTCTTCATCGAAAACGTCGGGAATCTCGTGTGCCCTGCCGTCTACGACCTGGGCGAGCGTGCCAACGTCGTCGCGCTCTCGGTGACCGAAGGCGAGGACAAGCCGCTGAAGTACCCCGTGATGTTCAAGAAGGCCGACCTCGTCCTCGTCACGAAGGTGGACCTGCTCCCTCACCTGCCCGGCGTCTCGGTGGACCACATCTGGGACGCGCTGCAGCGCGTCATGCCCGAGCCCCGGATGCTGCCCTTCTCCGCGACGACCGGCGAGGGCCTGGACGAGTGGATCGAATGGCTGCAGGACCCGTCGAGAACCTTCCGTTCAGAACCTTCTGTCTAGAACGCGTTCCGGGTAGTCGGCCCGGAACTGCTCCGCGATGTGACAATCGAAGCAGACGGGATCGAACTCCGGCAATCGCGCGATCAGGTCCTCGGCGGGCAGGGCGGCGAAGTCGAACGTGTGGCCGTCGGGATCGCGCAGCGCCGGCTGCTGGGCGTGCGTGAAGAGCGCGATCGGCTTGTGGCAGAACACGCACGTCTTGCCCGCGAACCACCGCCCGAGGATCGATCGGACGAGGCAGTCCTGCGGGGCGGCCGCGATCTCGTGCAGGCAGGGCTGCGCGCAGTCGCCGCGTTCCGGCCAGCGCGAGCACTGGTCGAGCCGCAACTCGGTGTGGTCCCACGCGGCGCTGACCGCCGCGTGCGCCGCATCCACACGGACGGCAGCGGGCCGCTTGGTCTCAGGGCACGTCACGACGCGCACGCCGCGGTATGTGACGTACGCCCGCAGCGCCATGACCACGAAGAACGCGGCGACCCCGACGAGCACGAGGACGACGTACATGGCGCCAGACATCACTCCTCCTCACGCCTTCACGGCAGCCGCCCCCGTGGCGGTCGTCTCGTACAGCTTCGCAAGCTGCTCGTACATCTTCCACCGCAGCGTCACGTCCTGCTGCGCGAGCTCGGCGAGCGTCTGCGCAGCCTTCTTGTCGGCCGACGCGAGCATCCGGTACCGCGTTTCCTGGTACGCGTAATCGATGAACGAGATCTTCGGCGGCTTCGAGTCGAGCGACAGCGGGTTCTTGCCGTGTGCCGCCAGCCGCGGATCGAAGCGGTACAGCGGCCAGTGACCGCACGCCACCGCGTTCGCCTGCTGCTTGAGCCCCTTGCTGATGTCGATCCCGTGGGCGATGCAGTGCCCGTAGGAGATGATGAGCGAGGGGCCGTTGTAGGACTCCGCCTCCATGAACGCCTTGACGGTCTGCGCGTCGTTGGCGCCCATGGCCACCGACGCGACGTAGATGTTGCCGTAGGTCATCGCGATCAGGCCGAGGTCCTTCTTCGCGAGCGGCTTGCCGCCGGCCGCAAACTTCGCCACCGCCGCGCGGGGCGTCGCCTTCGACATCTGCCCGCCGGTGTTGGAGTACACCTCGGTGTCGAGCACGAGCACGTTGACGTCACGCCCGGACGCGAGGACGTGGTCCAGCCCGCCGTACCCGATGTCGTACGCCCAGCCGTCGCCGCCGATGATCCACACCGACTTGCGCACGAGGTAGTCCGCCAGCGAGAGCAGCCGGCGCTCGGCGTCCGCCGTCTCTCCGCGCGGCCGGCGTTTCAGCGACCATTCCAGCATCCGCTTCAGCGCCACAATCCGCTCGCGCTGCTCGCTGATCGCCTGCTCGTCGGCCTGCACGGCGTCGAGGATCGCGGCGGCGAGCCCCTCGCCGGCCACCGCGCGGAGCCGCGCGAGCAGGGCGCGCGCTTCCTCGGCGAGCTGGTCGATGGTCAGCCGCATGCCAAAGCCGAATTCGGCGTTGTCCTCGAAGAGCGAGTTCGACCACGCGGGCCCCCGCCCGCAGGCATCCGTCGTCCACGGAGTGGTCGGCAGGTTGCCGCCGTAGATCGACGAGCAGCCGGTCGCATTGGCGACGACCATCCGATCGCCGAACAGCTGGGTCGCCAGCTTGACGTACGGCGTCTCGCCGCAGCCGGAGCACGCGCCCGAGAACTCGAACAGCGGCTCGAGGAACTGCGAGCCCTTGACGGTGGTCTTCTTCGCGGTGACGCGATCGACTTCGGGCAGCCCGAGGAAGAAATTCCAGTTCGCGCTCTCAGCCGCGCGCAGGTCGCGCTGCGGCTTCATCTCGAGGGCGCGCTGCCCGGTCTTCTTGTCGGCGGCGGGGCAGACCTCGGCGCACAATTCGCAGCCCGTGCAGTCCTCAGGCGCCACCTGGATGGTGTACTTCTGCCCGGCGTACTCCGCGCCCTTGTAGTCCATCGATTTGAACGTCGCGGGCGCGCCGGCGAGCAGCGCCGGCGGGTATGCCTTGATGCGGATGGCCGCGTGCGGGCACACGAGGGCGCACTTGCCGCACTGGATGCAGATCGGCTCGGTCCATGCCGGGATCTGGTCCGCGAGATTCCGCTTCTCCCACCTGGCCGTGCCGACCGGGAACGTGCCGTCGATCGGCATCGCGCTGACCGGCAGCCGGTCCCCCTTGCCGATGATCATCGGTGCGAGGACGTTGCGCACGAACTCCGGGGCCTCGTCCCACGGCGCCGTCCCGTTCTCGAGGTTCAGATCGAAGGTGGCGGGCACGGCCACCTCGTGCAGGTGGGCGAGTGCCTGGTCGATCGCGTTGAAGTTCTGCTGGACGACGTTCTCTCCCTTGGCGCCGTAGGTCTTCTGCACCGCCTTCTTGATGGCGGCGATCGCGTCGTCTTTGGGCAGCACGCCTGAAAGCGCGAAGAAGCACGTCTGCAGGATCGTGTTGACGCGCTTGCCCATTCCTGTGGCGTTGGCCACCGCGGTCGCGTCAATCGTGTACACCTTCATCTTGAGGTCCGCGATGACGCGCTGGATCCGTCCCGGCAGCTTCCCCCAGACCTCGCCGGCCGGATACGGGCTGTTGAGCAGCAGCGTGCTGCCAGGCGTCGCGGCTTCGAGCACGTCCATCCGCTCGAGCAGCTCCCACTGGTGACACCCGATGAATCCGGCGCGCGACACGAGATACGTCGATCGGATCGGATGCGGGCCGAAGCGCAGGTGCGAAATCGTCGTCGATCCGGACTTCTTCGAGTCGTAGACGAAGTACCCCTGGGCGTACTGCTCGGTCGATTCGCCGATGATCTTGATCGTGTTCTTGTTCGCGCCTACGGTGCCGTCGGAGCCGAGCCCGTACAGCACGGCGCGCACAGTGTCGGGGTGCTCGGTCGAGAACTCCTCGTCATGATCAAGGCTCGAGAACGACACGTCGTCGACGATGCCGGCGGTGAAGTGGTTGCGCGGCGCCGGGCGCTTCAGCTCGTCGAACACGGCCTTGGCCATGGCGGGCGTGAATTCCTTGGAGCCCAGACCGTAGCGGCCGCCGATGACCGTGGGGCGCTCCGCCGGCTGCAGCAGGGAGCCCTGCTCGGCGATCGCGGTCAGGACGTCCTGGTATAGCGGCTCGCCGGCCGCGCCTGGTTCCTTCGTGCGATCGAGGACCGCGATCCCGCGCACGGTGGCGGGGAGCGCGCGCATGAAGTGCACGGCGCTGAACGGGCGGAACAGGCGGATCTTCAGCACGCCGACCTTCTCACCGGACCGATTGAGCTTGTCCACCGCTTCGTCGATCGCGCCCGCAGCCGAGCCCATCGCGACAATGACGCGGTCCGCGTCCGGCGCGCCGTAGTACTCGAAGATGCGGTACTTGCGGCCGGTGATCGTGGCGAATCGGTCCATGACGCGCTGCACGAGCGCGGGGCCGGCGAGATAGTACGGCGTCGCGGCTTCGCGGGCCTGGAAGAACACGTCCGGGTTCTGCGCCGAGCCGCGGAGCACCGGCCTGTCGGGCGAGAGCGCGCGCGTGCGGTGCGCTTCAATCAACCCGTCGGGGATGAGGTCGTGCAGCTCCTCGCTGGTCAGCGCCTGGATCTTGGCGACTTCGTGCGACGTGCGGAACCCGTCGAAAAAGTGCAGCACGGGCACGCGGGTCTCGAGCGTCGAGGCGTGCGCGATGGCCGCCATGTCCTGGGCCTCCTGCACGGAATTGGAGGCGAGGAGCGCCCACCCGGTGGTGCGCACCGACATCACGTCGGAGTGATCCCCGAAGATCGAGATCGCGTGCGTTGCAACCGCGCGTGCCGACACGTGGAACACCGCCGGCGTCAGCTCGCCGGCGATCTTGAACATGTTCGGGATCATCAGGAGGAGGCCCTGGCTCGCCGTGAACGTCGTCGCGAGCGCGCCGGCCTGCATCGCGCCGTGGCAGGCGCCCGCCGCGCCCCCTTCGCTCTGCATCTCGACGACCGTGGGAGGCGTCCCCCACAAGTTCGGCCGGTGCTCGGAAGCCCACTGATCGGCCCACTCGCCCATGTTGGACGAGGGCGTGATGGGGTAGATCGCGATCACTTCGCTGAGCTGGTAGGCGACTCTCGCGGTCGCTTCGTTGCCGTCGAGGGTCAGCCACGGGCGCGTCATAGACAAATTCCTCCTGGAAACACCGGTCACGAGGCAACGGCCGTGCCCACGCGGCAGGGCGCGGAAATGCCCCTGAAATCAGCGATTTGGCCGGTGTCGAGACGGCCGTTCAGGGAAGGTGCCGAATTACCGTCAGGTGGGTCCGGGCGCCTCAGGCCGGATGCTGGATTGTCGCCGTCAGCGCATCCGAAGAGGAAGGCGAAGCTCAGAATCCGAGTGACAGTCCCGTTTCGGGCAGGCAAAATCTCCGTATCGGCCGCTCCCCCCACGACAGCATGAACGCAGACGGTGATTCGAGCGGGCTCCACCCCTTCAATTTCTGATGGATAGCCTGTCAACCCGCCTCGGCGCCCTGATCGTGCTCGCGCTGACGCCGGTGCTTGGCCTCGCGGTGTGGGCAGGCGTGGTCCAGCAGCGATCGATCGCGGAAAAGACGCGCGAGCACGGCATGAGCCTCGCGCGAGTGAGCGCCGCAGCGCAGGAGCGGACACTCGACGAGGTGCGCGGCATGCTGTACGGCCTGGCCGACGTGCCGGTCGTGCGCCAGGGCAATGCGCGCGAGTGCAGCGCGTACCTCGCCGCAATCCTGCCGCATCATCATGGGCTGGCAAATGTAGGCGTCGCCGGGCCGGGCGGCGCGTTGCTGTGCAGCGCGCTGCCGTTCGTGCCGCCGATCGACGTGTCGGACCTGACGTTCTTCATTCGCGCGGTTCGCACGCGGCGGTTTGCGGCGGGCGAGTTCCAGAAGGGCCTTCTCACCGCGCGCTACGCGCTCAACGTGGCGATTCCCGTGCTCTCGAGGGACGGCGCCGTCGCGCGCGTGCTCTTCGCGGCGGTCGACGAGCACTGGCTGAACGAGCTGGCCGCGGAAGCGCGCCTGCCTGAAGGCGCCTCGCTCGTCGTGGCGGACCGGACCGGCACCATCATGGCGCGCCATCCGGACCCGTTGCGCTATACGGGCCACCGCCTGCCAACTGAGATGACGAGCCGGATGCGAGGGACGGATCACGGTACGGTGGAAGCGCCCGGCATCGATGGCATCACGCGCCTCCATGCGTACGTCGCCGTCGCATCGTCCGGAGAGACGTTCGGCTACGTCAGCGTCGGCATCCCGGCCTCTGCGGCCTACGCCGAGTACCAGCGGTTCGTGGCACGCGGTCTCCTCCTGCTCGTGGCGGCGCTCGTGGTCGCCTTTGCCGGTTCGTGGGTCGGCGCGCGCACCCTCGTGCTGCGCCCCGCGCGGCGACTGCTCGATGTCGCCGGCCGCGTTGAGGCGGGGGATTACTCGGCGCGCAGCGGCGGCATCGGATCCGGAGAGCTGGCGCGGCTTTCTGCCGTGTTCGATCGGATGACTGCCGCCCTGGAGCAGCGGGACGCCGAGCGGCGGACAGCTGAGGAAGCCATGCGCGAGCTGAACGCCAGCCTGGAGCGACGCGTCGAGGAGCGCACGGCGCAGCTCGCCGAGGCGAACGCCTTTCTCGATTCGGTGGTCGAGGCCCTGCCCGCGATGCTGTTCGTGAAGGACGCGCGCGACCTCCGGTTCGTGCGGTTCAACCGCGCGGGCGAAGACCTGCTGGGGCTGTCGCGCCAGGAGTTGATCGGCCGGACCGACTTCGACTTCTTTCCGCGGGAGCAGGCGGAGTTCTTCGTCCAGCAGGATCGCGTGACGCTCGCCGCCGGCCGGGTAGTCGATATCCCGGAGGAGGCGATTCGCACGGCGTCGGGCGACGAGCGCTTCCTGCACACGCGGAAGATCCCGATTCGCGACGACCAGGGGCGGCCGCGCTACCTCCTGGGCATCTCCACCGACATCACGGAGCGGCGCGCCACCGCGCGCGTGCTCGCCGAAACCCAGCAGCGACTGCAGGCCGTGCTGGACAACAGCCCGGTCGCCATCTTCATCAAGGATCTCGAGGGGCGCTACCTGCTCGTCAACCGCTTCTACAGCGAGATCGCCGGCAGATCTCCGCAGGAGATCGTCGGCCGGAACAGCGACGAGCTGTTCCCGCCCGAGCTCGCGGCCGTGTACGCGGCCCACGATCGCGAAGTGCGCGAATCGCGCGCGGCGATGCAGTGGGAGGAACACGCCGCCTCCGCGGCGGGCCCGCGAGTGTTCATGGTGAGTCGCTTCCCGCTCCTGGACGGCGGCGGGAAGCCGTACGCGATCGGCGGCATCGCCGTCGACATCACACGGCGGAAGAAGGCCGAAGAGGAAGCGCGGCTCGCGCGCCTGGAGGCCGAGCAGGCGAACCGCGCGAAGAGCCGGTTCCTCTCGCGCATGAGCCACGACTTTCGAACGCCCCTGAACGCGATCCTCGGCTTCACGCAGTTGCTCCAGATCGAGGCGCTGTCCCCCGAGGAGAAGGAGTGCGTGGCGCAGATCAAGGAGGCGGGCGAGCACCTGCTGGCCCTCCTCAACGATGTGCTCGACATCGCCCGGATCGAAGCGGGCAAGCTCTCGCTGGCGTTGGAACCGGTGGGCGTGGCCGACCTGGTTGACCGATGCCTCGCCCTGGTCGCGCCGCTGGCCGCCGCACGCGGAGTGTCATCGAAGCCGGTGCACGGCGAGGCGCGCACGGACCACGTGCTCGCGGACCGTCATCGCCTCACCCAGGTGCTGCTCAACCTCCTGTCCAATGCGGTGAAGTACAACCACCGCGGCGGTTCGATCGAGGTGTCCTGCCTCGCGCACGGCCTCGACAGGCTGCGCATCGTGGTGTCCGACACGGGGCCCGGCATTCCGCCCGATAAGGTGCCGCGCCTGTTCGTGCCGTTCGATCGCCTTGGTGCCGAGCAGAGCCAGACGGAGGGTACCGGCCTGGGGTTGACGGTGGCTCGCGAGCTGGCCCGCGCGATGAGCGGCGAGATCGGACTCGAGACGCGGGAGGGAGCAGGCAGTTCGTTCTGGATCGAGTTGCCGCGTGCGGCGGCGCCCGCGGGCGACGGGGCCGCACCGGCACCACGCGACAGCGCCCCGAGTCCCGCGCGGCCGGACGTGGTGGGCACGATCCTGTACATCGACGACAACCGGGCGAACCTGCGCCTGCTCGAGCGCGTGATGGCCCGCCGGCCCGGCGTGCGGGTACTCACGGCGCTCACGGGCGCCGAAGGTATTGAGGCCGCTCGGCGTCACCACCCCGGCGTGCTGTTCCTGGATCTGAATCTCCCCGACATGCACGGCCATGAGGTCGTGCGCCTCCTGAAGACAGACCCCGCGACCGCCTCGCTTCCGATCGCGATTATCAGCGGCGACGTGACGGGCGCCGCGGCCACGGCCACGGGTGAGCAGGTGGTCGCGCACTTCGCAAAACCGTTCGACGTCGTGCGCGTCCTCCAGTTCATCGACCGGATGCTCTCCGATCGGCGGCAGATGTGACAGTCCCGCCTGCCGGCAGGCGGGACTGTCAGACCGTCGTGATTACGCGGGGGTTCGCTCGGGAAGTGCGGCGCCCGCCGCCTCCGCGGCCCGGACCGTGTGTCCGGAGCTCAGGCCGAACATGAACAGCACGAGCGAGACGATGCCGGCGGCGAAGATCGTGTCGCCGACGATGCGGAGCCAGCGGAACGCGTTGATGGCGCCGCCCTGCAGGAACTCCGGGCTGCGCGCGTACCAGTAGCCGACTTCGACCGACGCCCAGGTCTGCATCAGCCCGACGGGAAGAAGGCTGAGGACCACCATCGCGAACAGGCCCACGTTGGTCGCCCAGAAGCCGAACGACAGCAGCCTCTCCTTCCAGACCACCTCGGGCCGCATGGCGCGCAGCGAGAACAGCATCAGCCCCAGGCCGAGCATGCCGTACACCCCGAAAAGCGCGGCGTGGCCGTGCACCGGCGTGGTGTTCAGCCCCTGCATGTAATACAGCGCGATGGGCGGGTTGATCATGAACCCGAACAGCCCGGCGCCAACCAGGTTCCAGAACGCCACGGACACGAAGAAATAGATCGGCCAGCGGTACTTCCGCGCCCACGCCGTCGCGCGCGAGAGCTTCAGGTTCTCCCACGCCTCGTAGCCGACAAAGAGCAACGGCACCACCTCGAGCGCGCTGAAGACCGAGCCGAACGCCAGCGCGAGGGTCGGCGTGCCCGTGAAGTACAGGTGGTGCAGCGTGCCGATGATCCCGCCCGACAGGAAGATCGTCGCCGAGAGCAGGCTGGCTTCGCCCGCGAGCTTCAGCGACACGAGCCGCAGCCGCGCGAACAGAAACGCGATCACGACGGTCGCGAACACCTCGAAGAACCCTTCCACCCACAGGTGCACGACCCACCACCGCCAGTACTCGGCCATCGCGAGGTTCGTGTGACGACCGGCGCCGAACGCCGCCGCATAGAACGACGCGATGGCGATGGTCGAGATGAGAAACAGAAAGAGGATGGGTCGCTGCTCGGCCTGCTCCGGCGATTCGGTGCCCGTCTTGCGCAGCGCCGGCAGGAGCGCCCGCACCATCAGAAACAGCCACAGCAACAGCCCGACGAGCAGCGCGATCTGCCATGCCCGGCCCAGGTCGATGTACTCGTATCCGCTGTGCCCGAAATAAAACCACGCGTCGCCGATGCCGAGCTGCTGCCGGATGCTGAGCCACTGGCCGGCCATCGACCCGAGCACGACGACGACCAGCGCGCCGAACAGCACGTTCGTGCCGAGCCGCTGGAAGGGAGGATCCTGGTCGCGCGAGCCGACCGCGGAGGCGATGTAGAGGCCCGCGGCGAGCCACGCCGTGGCGATCCAGAAGATCCCGAGCTGCACGTGCCACGTGCGCGCGACGCTGTAGGGAAGGAAGGACGAGATCGGCACGCCGTAGAACGCATCGCCTTCGACGCCGTAGTGCGCGGCGATGATGCCCATCGCCATCTGCAGCAGCAGCAGCCCGCTCACGGTCCAGAAGTACTTCACGACGGCACGCTGGGCGGGCGTCGCGCGGCTGCCGAGGAGCGGATCGTACAGCGGCATCGGGCCGGGCGCCTCTTCGCGCCGGGTGGCGTACCAGGACGCCATGACGCCGATCCCGGCGAGCAGCATGATGATGCTCACGCCCGTCCAGACGACGGTGTCACCCGTCGGCCGGTTGCCCACCAGCGGCTCGTGCGGCCAGTTGCTGGTGTAGCTCACGCGTTCGTTCGGGCGGTTGGTCGACGCGGCCCACGAGGTCCAGAAGATGAACGCGGCGAGCTGCCGCGCGCGCCGCGGGTCGGTCAGGGTGTCGCGCGGGATGGCGTATTCCGCGCGTCCCGAGCCGAACACATCCGCGTAGTGCGCCGCGTTGGCCGCGAACGCGCGTCCGCGCGCCGGGTCCAGCACCAGCGTGCCGGTACCGGCGTCGAACGTGTTCTGCCGCATCACCCGCTCGAGCCGTTCGCGCAGCGCGGCCTGTTGTTCCGGCAGCAGGTCCGCGTACGGGCGCGCGTGCCCGGCGGCGCTCCAGTCGTCGAGGATGAGCAGGCTTTCACGATGCAGCCAGTCCGCCGTCCAGTCCGGCGCGACGTAACTCCCGTGGCCCCAGATCGACCCGAGTTCCATCCCGCCCATCGACTGCCACACGTTCTGCCCCGCGGCGATGTCGCCGTCGGGCACGACCGTGGCGCCGTCGCTGGCCACCACGCGAACCGGCACCGGTGGCATCGACTGGTAAATGCGCGTGCCGACCCAGCCGAGGACTCCGAACGAGAGAACGACCACGAGGATGAAGCCAGTCCAGTACTTGCGCATGAAGACGTGTCCTCCAGATGAATGGCCAAGCGTAGGTCCCGGGCGGGCCGCGCGTCTTTGCGCCTCCGCAACTTGCCTCCCTGCTGCCGCGGGTTCTCGGGCCATGTCCGGCTCTGCCGGAAATCCGGCAGCGGCGCGCATGGGGCCACGATTGCCCAGTGTTTTCAGGGGGGCAGGCGCGGCGCGGCGATTGCGTCAGGGCGGCCGATGCCGTTGAACGCCTGCGAACTCGAGATCGATCTGTTGTGCCGCGGACTCCGGGTGCCTGACGGCGTGAGTCTGGAAGGGGCCCGCGGACTCCAGCGCACGCGCGCGGGGCTCGGCTCCGGTCTCGAGATCACGATCCCGGCGCCGGCGTGGTTGAAACGGCAGATCTGGGCGAACGTCCCGGTCGTCGAGAAGTTCGTGGAAGATTCCCCGTACGTGCTCGCCGGGGATCCGGCGAACGGGTACCGCATCGTGGACGAGCGCGATCGCGCGGTGTACGTGATTGGCGTGCCGCGCGAGCCGCAGTGGTACTCGGCCGTCACCTCGCGCGACGTGCCGATGAACCGCATCGCCGTGATGCAGGGGACCTACCTTGCCATCTACGTGAATCCGGTCTGCGCCTTCTGGAACTACAAGCCGGCGCTGAACTGCAAGTTCTGCACGACCGGACGCAACGTCGGCCGGAGCGAGGAACCGGACAAGGCGATCGAAGACGTGATCGAGACCTGCTGGGCGGCGAAGGAGGAGAGCGGCGTCACCTTCGCGCACTTGAACGGCGGCTATCAGGGGTCGCGCGGGATTGCGTTCACCGAACCGTACGTCCGGCGCATCAAGGACCAGGTCGGACTGTTGGTCGGCGTGCAGCTCGCACCCGAGAAACGGTTCGAGCAGTACGATCGCCTGCTGGATGCCGGCGTCGACCACTTGTCGTTCTGTCTCGAGTTCCTGGATCCGAAATGGTTTGCCGACATCTGCCCGGGCAAGGACCGCATGCTGGGGCAGCCGCTGTTCATGCAGGCGCTGGAGTACTGCGCCGCGCGGATGCCGCGGGGCGCCGTCTCCGGGGAAATCATCGCCGGTCTCGAGCCGATCGAGAGCACGCTGCGGGCGATCGAGGAAATTACCTCGCGCGGCGCGTTCCCGACCGTGTGCATCTTCCGGCCGACGATCGGGTCGGACATGGAGGGCTGGCCACCGCCGCGCTATGACGACATGCGCGTCGTGATGAGCGCGGTCTATGACGCGTGCCGCCGGCACCGACTGCCGATCGGCGCGGCACCCAACATCGAGGTCAGCCTCGTCGTCAACCCGGATGATGCCGCGTTGATCGCGCCACGTAGTGGGGCGTTCTACCGCTACGAGTTCTGGCGGCGGGCGGTGAAGATCGCCGCGCGCCCCGTGTTCGCGATGAAGATGCGGCCCGGACGCGGTCGCCGGAAATCCGTCATCCCACCCGCCGGCCCTGTTGAGAACGTTGACGGTCGCTCGTCAACTGGCGGCTCGCCGGCCGAAAATCGCTGAATATTTCACTGGCACTCGCTTTGCGACTTCGGCCGGCGTGAGCCCCCTGAAACGCGCCATCCAGAGCCGATTCGAGGAAGTCTCTCGCGCAGAACTGGCGCGCCTGAAGAAGAAGACGGCGAGCCTGGAGCCGTCCGCCCGGGCCACCGTGGACGCCGTGACGCTCGAAGTCGTGCGCGGCATGGCCGCGCGCACGACCGAGCGCCTCGAGGGATCCGAGGGCGAGCGGTTCGCGCCCGTGCTCGCGCGGCTGTTCGGCGTGCGCGAGATCTGCTGAGCCATCCATTCTCTTGGAGGAGAGATGACGAAGGTGGTGTGGGGCGCGAGCCCCGTGCCGGCATAGTGTGTGACCGCGAGGTGAAAGGATCTCATGGAGCTGCGGGCGTGCGAGGTCGAATAGCCGCGTGGTGCATGAGCGCGCTGCTGCTGGCCGCGGTGCCCGCGCTCGCGCAGACCCCGGCGCCGAAGCTGCCGGTCCCTGCCAACGAGGATTGCCAGGCCTGTCATGGCGACCCGTCCGCAACCCGCGCGAACGGCGCGCCGGTTGTGGTGGACACCGAGCGGTTCGCGAAGTCGGCGCACGGTCCCTTGAGCTGCGTGGACTGCCACAGCGATCTCGCGGCAGGCGTCGAGTTCCCCCATCCCGACAAACTGGCGAAGGTGAAGTGCGCGACCTGCCACGAGCAGTCCGTGGAGCAGTACGAGCACGGCATCCACGCAGACGCCCGGCACAAGGATCCGAACAGCCGGGCCGCCACGTGCGTGGACTGCCATGGCGGGAGCGCGCACGGGATCCTGCCGTCGAGCGACCCCGAATCGGCCACCAACAAGCTGAAGGTGGCGCGGACGTGCGCGAAATGCCACGGGAACAAGGCGCCCGTCAACCTCTCGGGCGGGCGGAATGGCGCCGTCGCCGCGCTGTTCCACGACAGCATTCACGGCCAGGCGCTCGCGAAGAAAGGGCTCGTCGTCGCACCCACGTGCAGCGACTGCCACGGCAACCACGCGATCGTCCCGAAGCGCCTGCCGGACAGCCCGGTGTCCCCGAGAAACGTGCCGGTCACGTGCGGCAAGTGCCACGAAGGCATCCGCCACGAGTTTGCCGGAGGCATCCATGGCGCGAAGCTGGCCGGCGGCAACCTGTCGGCACCGAACTGCGCCTCCTGCCACTCGGCGCATGGCATCGCCCGGACGGACACGGATGACTGGCAGCTGCACGCGGTGGAGCAGTGCGGCACCTGCCACAAGGAGTCGTTGAAGACGTACCGGGACACGTTCCACGGCCAGGTCACGGCGCTCGGCTTCACGCCGGTTGCCAAGTGCGTGGACTGCCACGGCGCGCACGAAGTGCTGCCGAGGCAGGACGGGCGGTCGGCGGTCGCCGAGGCGAACCTGATCAAGACCTGCGGGCAGTGCCACGAGGGTGCGACGGCCAATTTCGTCGCATACAACCCGCACGCGAACAAGCACGACAAGTCCCGCCTGCCGCTGCTGTATTACTCCGCGCGGTTCATGGAGGGGTTGCTCGTGTTCGTCTTCGGGTTCTTCGGGGTTCACACGATGCTGTGGTTCTCGCGCGGCCGCACCGCGCGGGTCCCCCACGTGCCGCCGCCGGCCAAGCACCCGGCGCTGCGGGCCGTGGAGAAGCCGGCGCCCCGCAAGAGGGAGGTGACCGGTGACTGAGACGCGCGCGGCGACCGAGCCCCGCTACATCGTCCGCTTCGGCAGGGCGGAGCGGGTCCAGCACGGCATCCTGATGACCAGTTTTCTGGCGCTGGCGGCGACCGGGCTGCCGCTGCTGTTCAGCGGCGAGGCCTGGGCCGGCGTGCTCGCGCGCCTTCTCGGCGGGTTCGTGTTCGCCGGCCTGTTGCACCGGTTCTTCGCGCTGGCGCTCATCGGCGTGTTCGTGTTTCACGTGGGCTGGCTCGCGTATCGCATCTTCGTGAAGAAGGAGCGCGGCATGCTGTGGGGGCCCGCCTCGATGAGCCCGCAGCCGAGAGATCTGATCGAGCTGTACCAGCACGTGAAGTGGTTCCTTCGCGTCGGCCCGCGCCCCGAGTTCGATCGGTTCACCTACTGGGAGAAGTTCGACTACTGGGCGGTGTTCTGGGGGATGTTCATCATCGGCGGCTCCGGGCTGATGCTGTGGTTCCCGGAGCTGTTCTCATGGTTCGTCCCGGGATGGATCTTCAACATCGCGATGCTGGTGCACGGCGAGGAGGCGCTGCTCGCCGTCGGGTTCATCTTCACCATCCACTTTTTCAACGGCCACCTGCGGCCGGAAAAGTTCCCGATGGACCTCGTCATCTTCACGGGGCGCGTCTCGGAGGAGGAGTTCCGGCATGAGCGGTCCCTGGAACTGGCGCGGCTCGCGGCGCGCGGCGTGCACATTGACGCCCTCATCGGAACCCCGCCCAACCCGCGCCTGCTGCGCTGGGGCCGCCTCGGCGGTACCGTTGCGGTGACGGTGGGGCTTTCCCTCTTCGTCATGATCATTTACGCTTTCCTGAACTGATGACCATCAATTACAAGTTCTGGGAGGGGCGACACCCGCTGATCGCGATTGGCGCCGCCCTCGCCACTATCGGTGCGCTCGCGTTTCTGGCGTTCTTCGTCCTGGACCTGTTCCGCGAGCATGGCAACCCCTATCTGGGGATCCTGTTTTTCCTGCTGCTCCCCGGGGTGTTCATCTTCGGCCTGCTGTTGATGCCGCTCGGCGCGTGGCTCGAACGCCGCCGGCGGCTGGCTGGGAAGCCGCCGGCCGAGTGGCCCCGGGTCGATCTGAACGACGTGCGGCAGCGGGAGATCGTCTTCGGCATCGTGCTGCTGACGCTCGTCAACGCCGTGATCGTGTCGCTCGCGGCGTACCGCGGCCTCGAGTTCATGGACTCGGTGACCTTCTGCGGGAAGGTCTGCCACGAGGTCATGGAGCCCGAGTTCGTGGCGAACCAGGCCGGCCCGCACGCCCGGGTGGTTTGCGTCGACTGCCACATCGGGCCGGGCGCGCCGTGGTTCGTCCGGTCGAAGCTGTCCGGCACGCGGCAGGTGTTCGCGGTGATGCTGAGCACGTTCTCGCGACCGATTCCCTCGCCGGTGCACAACCTGCGCCCGGCGCGGGACACCTGCGAGCAGTGTCACTGGCCCGCGAAGTTCCACGGCGACATCGTGCGCGTCAGCCGGGAATACGCGTCGGACGAGACGAACTCTGAAACCGTGACGACGCTGCGCGTGCACGTCGGCGGAGGGGATCCGGGCCTGGGCCAGGTCTCCGGGATCCACTGGCACATGGCCCTGGCGAACAAGGTCGAGTACATCGCGACCGACGAGAAACGCCAGGTGATTCCGTACGTGAAGTTCACGGACCGCTTCGGCAATGTGAAGGAGTACCGGAGCGAGGGGGTGACGCAGGCGGAGCTGGACAGGAACGAGCTGCGGCTCATGGACTGCGTGGACTGCCACAACCGTCCCAGCCATCCGTTTTCGCCGTCGGCAGAACGCGCCGTGGACGGCGCCATCGGAAGCAACGAGATTCCGCGCGACCTTCCGTTCGTGCGACGCGAGGGGGTGGCGGTCCTGAAAGCCGAGCACTCCTCGCAGCAAGCGGCCTTCGATGCGATCGCGTCGAAGGTCCGGGCATTTTACCGATCGACGTACCCCGACGTGTACGCCCAGCGCCGCCAGGACGTGGAGCGCGCCGTCAATGCGCTCCAGGGGCTGTATCGGCGCAACGTGTTCCCGTCGATGAAGGTCGGGTGGGGCACGTATCCGAACAACATCGGGCACATGGATTTCCCGGGATGCTTCCGCTGCCACGACGACAGCCACAAGGCGCAGGACGGGTCGGTCATCAAGCAGGATTGCGAGACCTGTCACACCATTGAATAGGGTTCAGGGGTCAGGGGTCAGGATGGCTGATACGCACACCGTCACGTTGAAGTTCGAGGAGGGATATCGGTGCCGGGCGACGTTCGAGAGCGTTCCCGGCGCGCCCCAGATCGTTCTCGACGAGCCGGCGCCCCTGGGGAACGCGACGGGTCCGAACGCGCTGGACATGCTCGCGGCAGCGGTGGGAAACTGCCTCGCCGCGAGCCTGATGTTCTGCCTGAAGAAGTCGCGCGCCGACGTGACCGGGCTGGCGGCGACGGTCACCACGCACACGTCGAGAAGCGAGGGAGGGCGGCTGCGCATCTCTCACATCGACGTCGCGCTGGAGCCCTCGTTTGCGGACGCCGACTCCGCGAAGTTCGAGCGCTGCGCAACCCTGTTCGAAGATTTCTGCACCGTGACGGCCAGCATTCGTCAGGGTGTGGCGGTGAACGTCAGCCTGAAGTCCTGAGGGATCAGGCGTCCGGCTTCAGGGGATTCGCGGCTCGGAGCGCAGCGTCGCGGAGATTGCGGAGAGGCCTTGGGCCAGGACGTCCGGCGCAACGGCGATCCCGATCCGGAAGTGTGCGGGCGCTTCAAAGAACCTCCCGGGCACAACCGCCGTCTCGCGCTCGCGGGCGAGCCGCTCGGCAAATATCGTCGCGTCCCCACCTGAGCTCAAGCGCGGAAAGGCGACAGTCCCGTGCTGCACGAATCCCTGCAGCTCAGGTGTCGCCGCGAGGAACCCGCGCAGGGTTGCCACGTTTGGTTCCACGATCGCGCGCGCGCGCGCGGCCAGCCGCTCGAGTTGGCTGAAGGCGATCACCGACAGCCGCTCGGCGGGGATCGATCCCGTGCCGTCCACGACGTCGCGCGCCCGGCGGATGCGCTCGGCAACCGGCGCCGATGCAATCGCCCACCCGCAGCGCAGCGGAGCCAGTCCATACGATTTGGTGAGGCTGTTGGTGGAGATCACGTTATCGGCGATGCCGGCGGCCGGTGGCGCGCCGCAGCCGCGCGCGGCATCCAGGTAGACCTCGTCGACGAGCACGAACGCGCCGTGCTCCGCAGCGATGTGCGCGACGGCGGCGAGGTCCCCGTCCGGCGTCAGGCCGCCGCTGGGGTTGTGCGGCTGCGTCAGGATGATCAGCTTCGTCGCGCGCGTCATCGCGCGCCTGACCGCATTGGGATCGATGGCGAAGCCGTCCTCGAAACGGCGCGCGAAGCGAACGACGTTCGCGCCAAGCGCCCGGGGAATGGCGAGCAGCGGATCGTAGGCGGGTCCCTCCACCAGGACGTCGTCTCCCGGTCCGACCAGCGCCAGCGCGGCGAGGAAGTTCGCGCCCGACGTGCCGATCGCCGTCGCCACTCGATCGGCGGCCACGCCGTAGCGGTTCGCGATCGCGTCGAGGAGCGGCGGAAAGCCGTCGTCGTTGCGTCCGGAAAAATCGAGCGCGGCCGCGGCCCCCTGCACCTCTTCGACGGAGCAGGGAAGAACGTTGCTCACGGCGAGGTCGACGCGAACGTGCGGCCGCGCTTTGGCCCACGTCATGTAAGCAGCCTGGAAACGCATTCATCGTCCTCGCGTGAACCACCAGTACACAGGCACCCCGGCGGCGAGCAGCACCGCTCCCATGCCGGCGCGCACCGGATCGGCCCGCACGACGCTGTAGACAATCAACGCCGCGACCGCGACGAATGCCGCCGGGAGCACCGGATAGCCCGGCATGCGATAGCCCGTCGCTTCGCCGCGCGATCGGCTCCGATAGGCGAAGAGCGACAGCACCGTCAGCCCGAAGAAGATCCAGTCGGCGAACACCACGGTGTTCAGCAGCTCGCCGTAGTTGCCCGTCAGCAGCAGCGCGATCGACCACCCGGATTGAAGGGCGATGGCGAGGACCGGCGTGCCGAAGCGGGGATGAAGGCGCGCCAGCGCCTGCGGGAAGGCGCCGTCGGCCGCGACAGCATAGTACACGCGTGTCGGCGCCAGGATCGCCAGATCGAGAAACCCGAAGGTGGAAATCGCGATGGCGGCCGTGACGAACGTCCGCCCCGCGCCGCCGAACATGCGCTGCGCCGCATCCGCCGCCGGCGTGCTTGTCGCGGCCAGGCCTTCGAGTCCCAGCGCGCGGAGGTACACGAGGTTCACGAGAACGTAGACGAGGACGACGAGCGCGGTGCCGGCGAGCAGGCTGAGGGGCAGCGTCCGTTCCGGCCGCTCGATCTCTTCGGCAACGTAGTTCGCGTTCTGCCAGCCGCCGTAGGCGAACAGGATCGGCACCATCGCGGTGCCGAACGCCAGGAGGGGCGCGTGCGGCACGGCCTGGGTCTGCTGCCGCCAGGTGCCGCTGCCCGCGAAGAACAGCCCCGCCCCAATCAACACCGCGAGCGCCGCTACCTTGAGGATGACGAACACGTTGAGCACGCGGCTGCCCGGCTTCACGCCGGCGGCGTTGACGCCCGAGAGCAGGACAATCGCCGCAACCGCCAGCGGCGTCGCCGCGGATTCGGCGCCGCCGGCCAGCCGCAGCGCGTATTGCGCGAACGTCAGCGCGACGGCTGCCACCGCGCCGCTTTCAATCGACACGAGCAGGGCCCAGCCGTACAGGAATCCAAGCAGGGGATGGAGACCGTCGCGCAGGTAGACGTACTGCCCGCCTGCCTTCGGCGACCGGGTGCCCAGCTCGGCGTACGCGAGCGCGCCAACCAGCGCGATCGCACCTCCCGCGACCCACGCCACGAGCACCAGCGGGCCGCTCGAAAGCCGCTGCGCGACGATGTAGGGATTGATGAAGATGCCGGAGCCGATGATGCCCCCGATGACCACCATCGTGGCGTCGAAAGGGGTCAGAACGCGCCGGAACGACACGACACGGAACTTTACACCCTAAACCCTGAACCCTGAACCCCGCGTGGCGCCTCGTGCCTAAAGCCCACGCCGCTGCGGCCGATACATCCTGCGGCATGATCTGGTTCTTCGAGCGCCAGCAGGCACGCCTCTCCTACGAGATTCGGCGCGCAACAGAGGGCACCGAGTACGAGCTGGTCATCACGCATCCCGACGGCAGCGAGCAGGTCGAGGCGTTCACCGACGCCACGGTGCTGATGGAGCGGTCGCTCAGGCTCCGCGACGCGCTTCTCTCGCAAGGCTGGCGGGTACCGGATGCCCGTCCGCGCCAGGCTCGTCGCATCGCCGTGTAGGGCCGGCTACCGCCTGCGCAGGATCTCGTAAGGGTCGATCGGGGTTCCCTCCCACCACCGCTTTTCGTCCGTCATCTTGAAGATCGCGAAGTGCAGATGCGGCGTGCCCTTCGTGGCGTTGCCGCTCGTGCCCACGTAGCCGATCACCTGCCCGCGGCTGACGCGATCCCCTTCGTTGAGATTCTCGGCATACCGGTCCAGGTGGGCGTAGTAATAGACGTACTCGTGCGACGGATCGTACTGGTAAATGGTGATGCCCCCCTGCGCGCTCCTGAACAGTCGCGCGGCGACGCCGTCTTCGACCGCCAGCACGGGCGTGTGCCTCGGCGCGAGGATGTCCAGCGCGTCGTGCCGGCGCCCGCCGCCGCGGGCATCGTCAAAGGTCTGGACCAGCGCCTCGCGCTGCACGCCTTCGACGGGGACCATGAGCCCCCGGTCGTCAAGCTCGCGCGCCGCGTTCACCGGCTTGCCGGACGTTCCCTCCGGCGCAGGGGGCGCGTCGGCCGGGGAGGCCACGCGTTGGACGCCGACGGCGCGCTCCGGCGCCGCGATGACGAACGGCCCTTGCTGCCAGACGAACAACGCCGTCGCAAAGACCCCGCTCGCGAAGCCGAGCACGGCGATGACGAGTCTCGGATACCGCGGCCGGAATGTCATGGCTCGAAGATCACCCGCGTTCCCGGTCGCGCGAGGGCGGCGAGGCGGGCCGCATCCCAATTCGTGAGCCGAACGCAGCCGTGGGATGCGGTCTTGCCGACCGCCGCGGGTTCCGGCGTGCCGGGGTCCGCGTCCCAGAAGAGATCGGGGTTGTAGTGGAATGGTGGATTCCACAGGATGTCGGTCACTGTCCACTCGCCGATCGGCAGCGGGTCGCGCTCGCTGCCGGTCGTGAAACCTCGATGATCCGATACGGCTTGTCCGGCATCAGGTGCCGCAGCAGCGTCATCGAGACGTTGTAGACCGGCACCTGGTTGCGGGTGCGCCCCTCGGCCCTGCCGTGGTGCGCGTGCCCGTGGAACACGGCAGTGACCGGGTACCGCGTGATCGGCTCTTCGAGCCGGCTGCAGCCAAGGAACGGAAAGATCTCCGCGGGCTCTCCCTCGACTGTGGACCGGATCGGGGAGTAATGGAGGATGGCGATGCGCGTGTCGGTGCGCAGTCGCGCCAGCGCGGTCTCGAGCTTCAGCGCCTCGTCCACGGCTTCACGGACGAACGCTTTCACCGCGGCTTCACCCCACGGCCCCAGGGTTCCGCGATCGAAGCCCCCGGCGAATCCTTTCACGCCCGCGAAGCCGACGCCGTGCAGCTCGTACGTATCGCCGTCCAGCACGACCACGCCGGCCCCGGACAGGATGTCGCGGATCTCGAGCTGCTGGTCGGCCTCGTAATCGTGGTTGCCGAGCACGGCGACGGCGGGAATCTTCAGCGAGGCCGTGATCTCTTTGGCGAGCAGGCGCGCCTCGTCTCCGAGCCCGTAGTCGGTGAGATCGCCGCAGAGCAGCAGGATGTCAGCGTCTTCGGTAACCCGTGTGAACAGGGGCTGATAGCTGCCCTGGCTCGTGCGCGTGTAGTGCAGATCTGCGATCGCGGCGATCCGCACCCGATCCTTCACCACCGTTGGCATCTGCCCTCCGTTTCAAAAGGACGGATCGAGCAAGAAGCCTGCCCGGAAAGGCCCAGCTCGAGCCGGCCGCAAGCCACGCGGGCCCGAGTGCGGAGAGCAGCGCAACGGATGCGAGCGCGGCCACGCGTGGCGAACGGTCACGAGGTACGCGCCGGGCGCCACCGCCTCGAAGGCGTACCCTTCGCGATCGGTCGTGGCGGAAACCGTCGCGCCACCCGCGGCCGGCTCGAGCTGCACCTCCGCGCCGACGATGACGCCGCCGCTCGCGTCGACGACGCGGCCGCGGACCGATCCGCCGGCCGGTCCGGGCTCGGCGGCGGGTGACTCTATATCCGACCTATTTGGGCGGTCCAGCGCCTGAAGTACCATAGGCTCATTGCGTTACGCTTCTGCCTTTCTCGTCGCCCTTGCGTTGCTCGCCGGCGCCCCCGGATGCGGGCAGAGCGATGCGCCGCTCCCGAAGACAAGCCCGGCAGGGCGCGAGGCCGCTGCGCCGCACTCTCGCCTGAAAATCGTGGTGCTTGGCGACAGCCTCACGGCGGGGCTGGGCCTGCCGGCCGATCAAGCCTTCCCGGCGCTGCTGCAGCAGCGAATCAACCGGGCGCAGTTGCCGTTCGACGTCGTCAACGCGGGCGTTTCAGGCGATACGAGCGCGGGCGGGCTCAGGCGACTGAACTGGGTGCTCTCCGATGACGTCCATGTACTCGTGGTCGCCCTCGGCGCGAACGATGGCCTGCGAGGGTTGCCGGTCGCCGAAATGCGGAGGAACCTGACGGCTATCGTCGAGAGCGCTCGGAAGCGCGGCGTGATCGTGCTCGTGGCGGGCATGGAAGCGCCGCCGAACATGGGCGCCGAGTACACCTCCGCCTTCCGTGCCGTGTTCCGGGACGTCGCGCAGGAACACGGCGCGACGCTGCTGCCGTTCCTGCTCGATGGAGTGGCGGGCGATCCCGCGCTCAACCAGGCAGACGGCATCCATCCCAATGCCGAGGGGGCGCGCCGCGTGGCCGACCTGGTCTGGCGCGCGCTGGAGCCGTTGTTGGTCCACACATGATTGCATTGCACGAAGTCTCCAAGACCGTCACGAGCGGATCCGGCCCCCTGACCATCCTGCATCCCGTCACGCTGTCGATTGACGCCGGCAGCTTCGCGGCGATTACGGGGCCCTCGGGGAGCGGCAAGTCCACGCTCCTCGGTCTCATTGCCGGGCTTGATGCGCCGTCGACCGGGCGGATTCTGGTCGACGGCACGGAGATCACGGCGCTTGGCGAAGACCGGCTCGCGCGCCTGCGCGGCGCGAAGATCGGCTTCGTGTTCCAGTTCTTCCACCTGATTCCGTCGCTCACCGCGCTCGAGAACGTCCTCGTGCCGCTGGAGCTGGCGGGCGCCACCGGCGCCGGCGCGCGCGCGCGGTCCCTGCTCCAGGAAGTGGGCCTGACCGCGCGCGGGCACCACTACCCGTCGCAGCTCTCGGGGGGCGAGCAGCAGCGGGTGGCGATCGCGCGAGCGCTGGCCAACGATCCGCCGGTGCTGCTCGCCGACGAGCCCACCGGCAACCTGGATTCCAGCACCGGGCGCCAGATCGTGGATCTGCTCGAGCGGGTCAACGCGTCGCGCGGCACGACGCTCGTCCTGGTCACGCACGACCAGGAGATCGCCAGCCGGGCCCGGTTCACCATCGCGCTGCGCGACGGCCGCGTCGTCGAAGGGCTTCCGGCGTGACCGTCCCGTTCGTCGTCCGCATGGCCGCCCGCGAGATGCGGGCTTCGTGGCGCCGCCTGCTGTTCTTTTTCGTGTGCGTGGCGATTGGCGTCGGCGCGATCGTCGCGCTGCGGTCGATTGTCCAGAGCGTGCGCGGAATGCTGGTCGCCGAAGCCCGGACGTGGCTCGGCGCGGATCTGGTGGTCTCCACGCGGCGGCCGTGGGACCCCGACGTCAAACGCGACGTCGATGCGCGGCTCTCGTCCGACGTCGTGACGATTCGCACCGAGTCGGTCGAGACGGCGACGATGGCCCGGCCCGCGGTGGAACGGCGTCCCGTGGCGAGGATGGTGGAGCTACTCGGGATCGAGCCGGCGTACCCGCTTTACGGCGAGGTTGTCGTCGAGGGAGGCCGGTACGATTACTCGCTGTTGCGAGGCGGCGGCACGCTCGTCCGCCCGGAACTCCTGGCGCAGCTCGAGATGCGCGTCGGCGACCGGATCCTGCTTGGCGGAACGCCGTTTACGATCCGCGGCGTTGTCACCAAGGAGCCGGGCTCGCCTCCCAGTGCGTTCAGTTTCGGCCCTCGCGTGCTGGTCTCGCTCGAAGATCTCCGCGCCAGCGGGTTGCTCGCGCACGGCAGTCGCGCCCGGCACGAGGTCCTGGTCCGCCTCCGCCGCGAGTCGGATGCCGAGCGGATTGCGAAGGAGATTCGCGACAAGTACCGCGACCGCTTCGTGGCGGTGCGATCGCACCGATCCACGGAGGAGGCGTTGGGAGAGGACCTCGGACGCGCTGAGGACTACCTCAGCCTCATCGGCTTCATCATCGTCGTGCTGGGGGGCGTCGGAGTGTGGAGCGTGACGCGCGTGTTCCTGCAGCAACGGCTGCGCAGCATCGCGGTGTTGAAGTGCCTGGGCGCGACCAACCGCCAGGTGCTCTCCACCTATCTCCTGCAGTCTTTTCTGCTTGGCGTTGCCGGGAGCGCCATGGGTGTCGCGATCGGGTGGGTCGGGCTGGCGGCGATTCCGGATCGCGTGGTGACCGCGCTTGGCGGGCCCGCGGTGCGGCTCACGCCGGCGGCCGTCGTGCAGGGGGCCGCCGTGGGATCGCTCGTGTCGCTCCTGTTCGCATTGGTCCCCCTGATGGACGTCCGCCGGATCCGGCCGTTGATTCTGCTGCGAGAAGGGCTGAGCGAGACGCGGCCGGCGCGGTTCGATCCGGTCAAGCTCCTGGCGTCGACCGCGCTGGTCGTGCTGCTCGGTGCGATTGCCGTGTGGCAGTCGGGATCGCTCAACGCGGGTCTCGCCGTGCTCGCCGGCCTGCTGGTGCTCGCCGGTGTGTTGACGCTCGCCGGAATGGGCATTGTCCGGCTCGTCGAGCCGCTGGCAGCCTCGCGGCGATTTGCCGTGCGGCACGCCGTGCTGAGCTTGCGGCGGCCCGGCAACCAGACCCGCGTGATCCTGATGGCGGTCGGCCTCGGGGCCTTCTTCGTGCTTGGCGTCCGGCTGGTGCAGATCGGCCTGCTCGACGCGATCCGGCTCGAGTTTACGGAGGACTCCCCGGACATGTTCCTGATCGACATCCAGCCGGATCAGCGCGACGCGCTCAGGCGGACGGTCGTGGCAGCCGGAGCGCTCGATCCGAAGCTGGTGCCGGTGCTGCGCGCGCGCGTGACCGGCGTGCGCGGCCAGCTCGTCGACCTGGAGAGCTACGAGGAAGTCCGCGGCCGTGGCTCCCTCGGCCGCGAGTACGTCATTACCTATCGCGACAGCCTCGAGCCGAACGAAACGCTCCTCGAAGGCACCTTGGCGGCGTCGAGCCCATCGAACCCCTCGAACCCATCGAACCTATCGAACGTCTCGATCGAGAAATCTCTCCGCGACCGCTTTGATCTCCGCGTCGGCGACATCATGCGGTTCGACGTGATGGGCCGTGTGCTCGAGGCGCGGATCGGGAGCGTGCGGGACGTGGACTGGGGCGAGTCACGCAACGGCGGCTTCATGTTCGTCTTCGAACCGCGCGCGCTGCAGGGGGCGCCCGCCACCTACATCGGGTTCCTGAAGGGGCCGTCCGACACGGCGGCGCGGGCCCGCGTGCAGCGCGAGGTCGCCGCGGCGCTTCCGAACGTGTCGATCGTCGATGCCCGCGAGATGTTCGAGCGCGCGCAGGCGATCGTCGAGAACGTCAGCCTTGCCGTGACGGTCGTCGGGTTCGTGGCGCTGTTTGCGGGCGTGCTGATCCTGGCCGGCGCCGTCGCCATGACCCGGTTCCAGCGGGTGTACGAGGCCGCGATCTTCCGCACGCTCGGGGCGACGACCAGGACGCTCGCCGCCATGCTCGCGTTCGAGTACGGCCTGCTCGGCCTGCTCGCCGGCGTGATCGCCGCCGTGGGCGCCACGGTGCTCGCCTGGAGCATTTCAACCCGCCTGCTCGAGATCCCCTGGGTCATCGCGCCCTGGACTACCGGCGCAGGCATCGCGCTGACGGGGGTCCTCGTCCTCGTGGTCGGCGTTGCCGCGAGCCTGGAGGTGCTGCGGCAAAAACCGCTGTCGACGCTGCGGTCGGAATGAGGCTGCGGGTCTTTCGCGGGCCGCGCCGGTTGCCGCATCGGTGATGGGGTTACGTGCTATCATCACCTGTTGTCCGGGCACCCTGGGAGAAGACCGATGGACCTTACGTCCCACAAGGAAGCGCTGCTGCGGAAGCGGGGTGAGATACTCGCCGCGGGCGGCGCCACGAAGCCGTTGCAGGCGTCGATTGACACCAACACCCGGCAGGGTGATCTCGCCGACCAGGCCAACGGAAACAACGAAGTTCATATCCAGCTGAAGCTGAAACAGACCGACGCCACTACGGGGTCTGTCGTGATTGCGGCGAGTCCATCTCGGAGGCGCGCCTGAATGCGATCCCGTGGACGCGCGTCTGCATCACCTGCCAGGAAAAGCAAAGTTCGTGACTGCCAACGAACTCAGGGCGCTGCTGCAGGAGTTCTGCGGCGAGAAGCTGGCCATGCGGAACCGCCACGTCGCCGCGGCGCGCCTCATCAGCTCGTACGAGGTCAACAACACGTACCAGTACGTCGTCAACCGCGAGGACCTGCAGCTCTCATGGCTGCGGGCGGCGGTCGTCGAACTGGGTGGCGCGCTGGCCGAGGTTGCTGAGCCGGAGCTGTCCGTCGAAGGCAAGGGACCCGAGGCCGCACGCCGCATCGTGAGCGACGACCGTGACGCCGCGCAGCAGTTCGTCGATCGCTGGCGGCCGCGGGTCGAGCAGGTCACGCACGCGAGACACCGCGGCATGCTGCGGGTCATCCTGGGCGAAACCATCGAGCACAAGCGGTTCTTCGAGCTCGCGATCGCGGGACGCGACGACCTGCTCGGCCGGCGGATGGACGGGGCCGGCACGGGCGGCGGCGTATTGCCCGCACGCTGGGTGGAATAAGTCCTGCGCCTGGCGGTCATCGCGCTCGGCACGAACCAGGGCGACCGCGCCTCGCATCTCGATCACGCCGTCGACCGGCTTCGCGCCGTGCTCGACGGCGTTCGTGTTTCGGCCTGCCGTGAGACGCCTCCCGAGCCCCCCGCGCGCCTCTCGGATCCGGCATATCTGAACGCCATCGTCATCGGCAGGACGCCGCTCGAACCTCGAGCGCTTCTGGAACGGCTGCTCGCGATCGAGCGGGAGCGTGGCCGCGCGCGCCCGCACGCCGGGGCGCCGCGGACGCTCGACCTGGATTTGATCCTGCTGGGTGACGTCGTGCTGAAGGAGCCGTCGCTCGAGGTGCCGCACCCCCGCTTCCGCGAGCGCCGCTTCGTGCTCGAGCCGCTCGTTGAATTGGCCCCAGGCCTGGTCGACCCGGTGACCGGCCGCACGGCCGCTCAGCTACTGGAGGCGCTCATTCGTACCTGAGCGCTTCAATCGGGTCGAGCCGCGCCGCCTTCCGCGCGGGGTAGAACCCGAAGAAGACGCCGATGGTCGCCGAGAACCCGCACGCCAGCGCGACCGCGTCGGCCGGAATCACCGCGGGCCACTGCAGGAATTGGCGGATGCCCGCCGAGACGCTGAAGCCGAGCGCGAGGCCGAGCAGGCCGCCGAACAGGCTGATGACGACCGCCTCGACAAGGAACTGCAGCAGTACGTCGCGCCCCCGCGCGCCAATCGCAAGCCGCAGGCCGATCTCCCGCGTGCGCTCGGTCACCGATACCAGCATGATGTTCATGATGCCGATGCCGCCGACGATGAGCGATACGCCGGCGATGCCCGCGAGCAGCATGGTCATGGTGCGCGTCGCTTCGGTCCGCACGCTCGCCATTTCCTCGAGCGTGCGAACCATGAAGTCGTCCGGCTCGCCTGGCGGGATCTTGTGGCGCCCGCGCAGCACGGCGGCGACCGCTTCGGCGGTCGACGCGGTGGCGGCGGCGCTCGTGGCCGACACGATGATGTTGTGGACGTGCTGGATGCCGAGCAGTTTCTTCTGCACGGTCGTGTACGGCACGTACACGATGTCGTCCTGGTCCTGGCCCATGGCCGACTGGCCCTTGCTGGACATGACGCCGACGACCTTGAACGGCTGATTGCGGATGCGAATGATCTGCCCGGTCGGATCGAAGTCCGGCCCGAACAGCGCTTCGGCGGTGACCGACCCGAGCACGGCGGCCTTCGACGCGCCGGACACGTCCTGGGGCGTGAAGAACGCGCCGAACGTCGGCGGCCACGATCGGATGAGCGGCATGTCCACGTCGGTGCCCTCGACGCGCGTCTGCCAGTTCTGGTTGCCGGCGATCACCTGCGCGCGCGTGTTCGCGGCGGCTGCGACGTACTGCACGCCGGGGATGTTCCTGAGGGCCTCGGCGTCCTCAGGCGTGAGCGAGCTCGACGCCCCCTGTCCCTGACGGACGCCGCCGACGGTCCAGTTGCCCGACATGACCATGATCATGTTCGTGCCCGCCGACTTGATCTGGTCTTCAATCGTCTGCTGCGCGCCGCGACCGAGCGCGACCATCGTGATCACCGCCGCGACGCCGATGATCATGCCCAGGGTCGTCAGGGTGGTGCGCATCTTGTTGCGCGCCAGCGCCGTCACGGGGATGCGGAGGATCATCAGCAGCGACATGGGATCAGGCCCTGGCCCCGGCGAGCTCGTCTCTCGACAGCGCCGAGACGTCGCGCCCATCCAGGATGTACTGGCCGCTCGTTGGCCGATCCAGGCAGCCAAGGATGTGCATGAACGTCGACTTGCCGGACCCGGACGGGCCGGTGACCGCGACGAACTGGCCGGCGCCGACCTCCAGGGTGACGCCGCGCAACGCGCGGACGTCCACCTCGCCGACGACATAGGTCTTGGTGAGCTCGCGGACCGAAATCAGGGCCATGGCTACCGCGGCCCGGACGGGCCGCGCTGCGCGCCCGGCGGGCGCTGCGGACCCATGAGAGGCGAGCGGGCGCCCCCTTTGCGTCGCGCGACCGGCCGGCTGCAGGAGCACGCCGGTCACCACCGGCGCCCCTTCCGGCACATCGCCCGAGATGAGTTCGGTGTTCGTGCCGTCGGTCACGCCGAGCCGCACGCGCACTGCCGTGAGCCGGCCGTCCGCGTACCGCCACACCCGACCGATTGACTCGGTCGGAGGCAGCGGGCCGAACAGAGCGTCGATCGTGCGAGGCGCACCTCCAGCACGTGGAGCACCCTGAGCACCTGGAGCCCCTCGTAGAGCACCTTCCCGCCTCCGCATGATCCGCTCGCGCTCTTCCGGCGTCACGTCTTTCCGCCGTTCTTCCAGGCGGCGGCGGCGCTCCTCGGGCGTCATGTTCTGCCAGTCGGGACGGCCCTGGCCCCCCGCCGGCCGCTGCGCCCCCGCCTGCGGCGCCGAACCGCCATCCGCGCCGGCCATGGCTGCCGTGTCGCCGGACGTTCCGCGCGGCCGTGGCCACGCGTCCGTGCCGCTGGCCGGAGGCTCCTGGCCGAGCGCCGCGAACATGTCCGCCGTGGGCCGGAAGCGCAGCGCCATGGTGGGCGCCCGCAGCACGTCGGTGCGGCGCGCGACCTGGATGGAGACGTTCGCGGTCATTCCCGGTTTGAGCTTCAGCTGCCCGTTCGGGACGTCGATGACGGTGGCGTAGGTCACCACGTTCTGCACCGTCGTCGGCTGCAGGCGAATTTGCGACACGGTGCCCTCGAATTCCTCGGTGGGGTAGGCGTCCACCCGGAACGTCACGTGCTGGCCGGGGCGGATGCGCCCGACGTCCGCCTCGTCGATGTTCGCGTTCACCTTCATCTTCGTCAGGTCCGCAGCCATGACGAACAGCGTCGGCGCCTGCATGCTGGCGGCGACGGTCTGTCCCACGTCGACGTTGCGCGAGATCACGATGCCGTCGATCGGCGCGTCGATCACGGTGTGACGAAGGTTGACCTCGGCCTGGTTGAGGCTTGCACGCGACTGCGTGACCTGCGCCTGCGCGGCCTGGAGCTGCGCCTGCGCCGCCTTCACGTTCACCTGCGCCGCCTCGAGCTCGCTGGCGGAAATCAGCTGCCGCTCGGAGAGTTCCGCGGCGCGCGCGAGCTTCGTGCGCGCGTCTTCCACCGTGACGCGCAGGCGCTCCACCTCGCTCTCGGACCGCAGCAGGTTGGCCCGCTGCTGATCAATCTGGGTCTGGAACAGCGACGGATCGAGCCTGGCGATGACCTGGCCTCGCCTCACGATCGAGTGACCGCCTCGAGCGCACCCGTGGCGCTCACCGCCTCGATGACGTCGCCCCGCGTGACCGGGGCGGTCAGGACCTCCGGCTTCGCATCGCTCCGGGTCAGGTAATACGCGCCGGCGCCGATGCCGACGCCGACGGTCAGGACGACGAGCGCGACGAGATGCCGGGTCACGAACTATGCGCCGGCAGGATCGGACGGCGCACGGCGCCAGAGCCCCCGCCAGCCCTCCTCGAAGATGGTGTAGACGCACGGCACGAACACGAGCGTGATGATGGTGGAGGTCAGCAGCCCGCCGATCACGACGCGCGCCAATGGGGCCTGCAGCTCGGCTCCCTCGCCGATGCCGAGCGCCATGGGCACGAGGCCGAGCATCGTCGCGAGCGACGTCATGAGGATGGGGCGCAGCCGGGTCCGTCCCCCGCGCTCCACCGCCTCGCGCAGCGGGAGGCCATCGCGGCGCCGCAGCACGTTGGTGTAGTCCACCAGCAGGATGGCGTTGCTGACGACGATGCCGGCGAGCATGATGACGCCGATGTACGCCTGCAGGCTGAAATTGGTGCCGGTCAGCTTCAGCGCGAGCACGACGCCGATGGCGGCGAGCGGCACCGAGAACATGATGATGAACGGATCGCGCAGCGACTCGTACTGCGACGCCATGACGGCGTAGACGAGCAGGATCGCGAGAACGAGCAGGAGCTGCAGCTGGCTGAACGCGCGCGCCTGCTCCTCGACCTCCGATCCGAATCCCACCTGGAAATCCTGCGGGCGCGTGATCTGCGCAAGCCGCTCGTTCACGCGGTTGACCGCGTCGCTCAACGCAACTTCCGGCTCGGCGCTGATCCGCGTGATGCGTTCCTGGTTCTTGCGGTCGATCTGCACCGGCCCTGTCTCGGTGCGCACCGCCAGGACGTTGCCGGCAGGCACGACGCGGCCCGACGGGGTGGCCAGCAGCACCGAGTCAACGTCGGAGATGCGCCCGCGGTCCTCCTCCCGCAACCGCACGACGATCGGGTACTCGTTGCCGCGCTCGCGGAAGAACGCCGCCTGCGTGCCCGCGACGTTCGTCTGGATCGTCTCTGCCACGTCCGACACCGAGAGCCCGAGCAGCGCCGCCTTCGGCCGATCGACGCGGATCGCCAGCTCCGGCCGGCCTTCGTCGCGGCCGATCCGCACGTCGGCAATCCCGGGCGTGCGCTCCATCACGTTCCGCGCCTCGATCGCGACGCGCCGGGCCTCGTCCAGTTCGTGGCCCCGGATCTCGAGCGCGAGCCGGCCGGCGCCGCCGCCGCCGAGCAGGCGATTCATCTGGAAGTTGCCGCCGGAAGGCCTCGCGCGGATGATCACCCCCGGCATCCCCGCGAGCCGCCGCCGCAGGTCCTGCGCGATCTCATCGCTCGAGCGCTCGCGCTCGGTGCGCGGCGCCAGGCGCACGTTCACGCTGCCGCGGGCCGTGGACCCCCCGAAGAACCCGCCCCCGCCGGCGTTGCTGATGAGCATCGTCGCTTCGGGCGTGGACTGCCGAATCATCTCTTCAAGCCGCTCGATCGCGGCGTGGGTGCGTTCGATGCGCGTGCCGACGGGCAGCTCGGCGTCCACCGTGACCTCTCCCTCGTCCGCCTGCGGCATCAGCTCGAAGCCCAGGGTGGGGAGCAGGGCCAGGGCCAGCACGAACAGCCCGGTGCCCACGCCGATCACGGTCGGCCTGTGGTGCAGCGCGGCGTGAATCAGCTGCCGGTATCTCTCGTCCATGCCGTTCAGCGCGCGCTCGCTCCACGCGTGCAGGCGCGCGAAGGGGCCGCGCCGGTCCGCCGCCGCCCTCGGCAGTTTCAGGAACATCGAGCAGAGCACCGGCACGACGGTGACGGCGACGAACAGCGACATCGACAGCGAGAAAATGACGACGATCGAGAGCTGCGTGAACAGGATGCTCGCGACCCCCGTCAGGAAGAGCAACGGGATGAACACCGCGATATGCGTCAGCGTCGACGCCAGGATCGCGGACCACACCTCCTCGCTCGCGTCGAGCGAGGCCTGCATCCGGTCCTTGCCCTGTTCCATGTGCCGGAAGGTGTTCTCGAGCACGACGATCGACGCGTCGACGATCATCCCGATGCCGAGCGCGAGGCCGCCGAAGGTCATCGTGTTCAGGGTGAAACCGGCGAAGTACAGCAGCGCGAACGTGCCGATGACCGAAATCGGAATGGACGTGAAGACAATCGCCGTCGCGCGCACGTCGCGCAGGAACAGGAAGATGATGAGCATGACGAGGACGCCGCCGATGAGCGCGTGCTCCTGGACCGAGCTGATCGACCGCTTGATGAACAGCGAGCTGTCGTCGAGGACCGACAGGCGGACCTTCGGCACCTCGCGGTTGATGCGCTCGATTTCCTGGCGGATGCCGTCCGCGATCGCGACGGTGTTCTCGCCCGACTGCTTCGTAACGCGCATCCGCACGCCGGGCCGCCCGTTGATCCGGGTGAAGGACCGGAAGTCCTCGGTGGAGTCGGACACCTCGGCGACGTCGCGCAGGTACACCGGCACCCCCTGCCGGGTCATCACCACGAGGTTCCGGATGTCCTCGATGTGCTGGTACTGCCCCTGGCTGCGCACCAGGTACGTCGTATCCCCCTCGTCCACCTCGCCGAGCGGCGTGTTCTGATTCTCGCTGCGGATGATGGCGACGACGCGCTCGACCGGCAGGTTGAGCGCCGTGATTTTTTCCTTCGACAGATCGACGTGGATCTGGCGCCGCAGGCCTCCTTCGACCGACACCGACGCCACCCCCGGCACGCGCTCGAGGCGCACCGACAGATCGTTCTGCGCCACTTCCCGCAGCGTCACCCGGTCGAGGTCCCCCTCGACCCCGATGCCCATGATCGGCATCGCGGTCGAGTCGAACTTGAAGATCGTGGGCGGGTCCGCTTCCTCGGGCAGCCGCGCGCGAATGCGATCGATGCGGCTCCGGACCTCGTCCGCCGCTTCGTTCAAATCCGTGCCCCACGCGAAGTTCAGCGTGACGCGTCCGCTGCCCTCCGCCGCCGTCGACTCGAGGCGCTCGAGCCCCGCGACCGCGCTCACCGCCTGCTCCAGCGGGCGGACGATCAACTCCTCGATCTCGAGCGGCCCGACGCCGGCGTACCCGACGCGCACCGTGATGCTCGGGAACGAGACGTCCGGCATCAGGTCGACCGGGAGCCGCAGCAGCGAGATCGCGCCGAGCAGGACGATCACGGCGCTGATCATGAACATCGTGATCGGCCGGTGGATGGCAAGACGCGGAATCGACATGACGCGATACTCTCCCCCGCCGGCCTGACCGCCGCCGCCCCGGCTGTGGCGGTCCGCCGACGCCTTGCGCGAAGGCGGAAGGCCGGCGGCTCGATCTAGCGGCCCTGGTCCGGCCGCCGGCCGCCGGTCCCCATCGGCCGGCCGGGCTGCTGGCGCTGTTCTGGGATGTGGATCGGATCGCCGTCGCGCAGCGCGACGGCGCCCGTGGTGATCACCTGCGCGCCATCGCCGAGCCCCTTGGTGATCTCCACCCTGTTCTCATCCTGCAGCCCGGTCTCCACGGCGCGGAACGCCGCGCGGTTCTGCTGCGGCACGAAGACGCCGCGGCGTCCCTCGATGTCCACCACGGCGTTGCGCGGGACGACGAGGGCGTTCGCGCGCTCGCCGACCATCAGGTTGACGCGGGCGTACATCCCGGGCTTGAGCCGTCCGCTCGGGTTCGGTACTTCGATTTCCATTTCCGCGGTGCGCGTGGCCGGATCGAACACCGGCGCCACGCGCGCCACACGCCCGTCGAACCGCTCGCCGGGATACGCATCAACCTCGACGGCCGCCATCGTTCCGGGGTGCACGCGCCGGGCGTCGCGCTCGATGAGGTTCGCCACCATCCGGACGGTGCTGAGATCGACCACCGCGACGATCGGGGAGTTCTGGCCGGCGAACGCGCCCGGATCGAGGTTCCGCTTCGCGACGAAGCCGTCAACCGGTGACAGGATGCTGGTATTCGACAGCGTGATGTGCAGCTCGTCGAGGCGCGCCCGGGCCTGCTGGAACTGCGCGCGCGCGAGGTCCAGCTGCGCCACCGCCGCCTGGTAGCGGGCCTCCGCATCGTCCAGCGTCTGCTTCGGGAGCAGCTGGCGCTGGAAGAGACTGCGCGAGCGATCGAGATTCGTCTCGGCGAATTTCAGGTCCGCCTCGCGCTGGCGAATCGTGGCGCCGGCGACGGCGAACGAGGCTTCCGCCTGCCGTACCTGCTCGCGGATTTCGCGGTCTTCCACCTTCGCCAGCGTCTGTCCCTTGCGGACGGCGTCGCCGAGCCGCACCGAGATGGTCTGGAGACGGCCGCTGACCTTCGGCACCACCTCCACCGTGGCGGCGCCAATGAGGTTGCCGACCACGGTGATGTGCTCCGACACCGTTTCCCGGCGTGCCGGCGCAACCTCCACGGTCATCGGCGGGCGCATACCGGCGCCCGGGGCGCCGCCGGGTGGCTGCCCCCCGCCCCGCTGGCCGCCACGGCGCGCGGGAGCGCCGTTGGCGCTCGCGGGCTGGCCCGCGGGCTCGCCGCCGTTGCCCCGGAACACCATCACGCCGGCGAGCGCGGCGAACACGACCACCGCGATGACCCCCTCCTTCCGCATCAGAACCCTCCCTGGCCGGTCGTGCCCGTGGTGCGGGTCGTGGTCGTGGCCGTGCCCCCTCCACCGGAAACGAGCGTGATGTTGGCGCGCGAGAGCGAGGTCTGCTGCACGCGGTCGAAATCGACGACCGACTTGTTGTAATCGAGCAGCGCCCGCAGCTCGGTATTCTGCGCGTCAGCCAGGTCACGCTGCGCCTGGACGACGAAGTAGTTGGTGGACATGCCCACTTCGAACTTGCTGTTTTCCGCCTCGAGGCGTTTCTCGGCAAGCTCGCGCGCGGCACGCGCCGCCTGCACGCGCTCGGCGTTGCTCTGCAGCGTCAGCGCGATGTTGGTGACCTCGGTCGCAATCTGCAGCTCGAGCGACTTGATCTGCGCCTGCGCCTGCCGGACCTGCACGCGCGCGCGTGCCAGGTTCGCGTCCGAGCTGCTCGTCCCGATCGGATAGCTGAGCGCCACCGACAGGTTCCAGGTCGGGGCGTCGACGCCACGCAGCGTGCGCAACGCGCTCCAGTAGCCGCTCTCGACGATCTGCGTGACATCGCCGCCCAGCCCGCTGCGTACGAACTGCGTGCCGCCGATCCCCGCGAGCCCGTAGCTCGCCGTCAGGTCGAGCGCGGGCAGCGTCTGGTCGCGCAGCAGCTTGACGTTCGTGTCGTTGATCTCGAGCTGCCGCTTCGCCTGCGCGACATCGGTCCGTTCGGCGAGCGCGCGGCGCACGGCCGCGTCCACGTCGACCGCCACCGTCGTGAACGACGGGCGATCCACCGGGTTCAGCTCCGCCCTCCAGATCTCATCGTCCGTGCCCGAGACGATGAGGCGCTTGAGCGCGAGGTCGGCGGTGCGGCGTGCCGCCTGCGCCTGCACGAGCGTCTGCCGCCGCGTGGCCGCTTCCGCCTCGGCCTGCACCACGTCGATCGGCGCCATCGTGCCCACTTCGACGCGCGTGCGGTTGTCCTGCACGAGCCGCGTCGCCAGTTCGAACGAGCGCTGCGCCACCTGCACGGCCTGCACGGCGTACACGAGATCCCAGTAGGCGTTGCGGACGGTCGCCAGCGTGTTGGTGATCGTGGCCGCGAGCTGCGTTTCGGATATCTGCTGGTTCAGGCGGGTCACCCGGAGCGTGGCGCGGCTCGAGTCGATCCGGAACCCCCGCAGCAGCGGCTGCACGAGCGTGGCGGTCAACCCGGCGTTCAGCGTCGGGTTGCGCGTGGCGAAGCGGTTCGAGTTCTCGATCCGGTTGTTGTTGAACGCGACGGCGGCGCTGCCCCCGCCCCATTTGAAGTTCTGCGCGAGGCCGGTGTTCGCGGTGAACGTCACGGTGTTCAGGATGTCGGCCCCCGCCGTCTGCGACGTGGTGAACTGGTTGGCGTCGCGATAACCGGTCGTGGACGTGAAGGTCGGCCGATAGTTCGCTTCGAGCGCGGCCAGCGAGAGGTCGAAGGTCTGTGGGTTCAGGCGTTCGACGGCAATGTCGAGATTGCGCTCGAGCGCCCGCTTGGCCGTTTCGTCAATCGTCAAGTCCACCACCGCGCGCAGCGGGGGTGCGGTGGTCTGGGCGCCGGCCGGCGTCGCGAGCGCGACGGCCGCGGCAAAAAGAGGCAGCAACAACGTTCCTGGCATTCTTCGCATGCGTCTCTGGGCGATGTCGATGGTCCGGAATCCCACCCGTTATCTGGACTCCGGCCTGCGGGGACTTCTTCCGCGTTCCTTCTCCCAGCGATCGTGGATCGCCTGCAGCCGGGTGTTCTGCTCGGGGGTGAGGATGCGGTGCATCCGGTACAGCATCAAGGTGCGCGTCTTGCTCAGCTCGGCCCGTGCCGCCTCCACTTTGTCGATGTGCGCCGCGACGAGACTCTCGTCCGCCGTGCGCTCGCGGATCATCCGCGACAAATCAGCCTGCAGCAGGTCGAGCTGCGCCTTGGCCGCCTTGAGCTTCGGCAGCGCCGCCTGGAAGACCTCCTCGACCGCGCCGGATTGTTCGTCGGTCAATCCGATCTCGACCCTGGATTTCTCGTCCTGCCACCACTTCCAGCGCTGCTGCTGTTGCGCCTCCGCGAAAAGGGGGGGAGCCACCAGTACGGCCGCCATCACTGCGGCCAGCACGCCTGCCATGGGCACACCTCTGCCATAAACCGTCATTTGTGAGGAATACGCCCGCCGGGTGGGTGGGCGTTTACGCAGGCGGACACGAGGCACAAGGCTCAAGGCACGAGCAGCGCCCACGAGACCGTAAACTCGCGTGTATTTCCTCGTGCCGGGGACTCGTGCCTCGCACCTGCCTGCGGGCACCGAAGTTGCTTACCGAACCCGTGAGCGCGTGACGGCCAGCCTGGGCGCCGATCTCGCGCGAGGACCGCGATGCGACGTCATCTGGCCTGGTTCGTGGCGGCGGCGGTGTTTGGCGCGTTCGGCGGCGCCGTGGCGGCCGGTCTCGATGAGACGGCGGTCGTGGCGCACTTGACGGCTGCCGATCACGAGGTGGACGAGGGGTACTTCTCGTTTGGCGACCGCGCGACGGTCGTCGTCCGCCCGGGTTCCGAGCTTCACAGCTGGCTCGCCGCCCACCGCGGCCAACGGGTCCGCCTCATGATTGGCGTGACGCGCGACGGGCTGCGCACGGAGCCCGCGCTCGGGCCCGGCAGCGGGCGTGGCGCCGGCGAAATCAGCCGCCGGCTCAAGCCGTCAGCGACTGCAGCCGTTCGATGACTTCCCCGATGATGTTGTTCGGCGTCGAGGCGCCGGCCGTGAGGCCGATGACCACGTCGCGGCCGCGCAGCCACTCCCGCTCGATCGTCTCGTTCACGATGCCGGTTGAGGGCTGGCCGACCGGCCGGCAGCGGATTTCATCGGCCGACACCACGCAGTCCGGGCTGGCGATGTGATACGTCCGCACGCGTTCCGCGCAGATCCGTGCGAGGTTGCACGTGTTGCTGCTGTTGTACCCGCCGATCACGATCATCAGGTCGAGCCGTTCGGAGGTGAGCAGCGTGATGACGGCGTCCTGGCGTTCCTGCGTGGCGCTGCAGATCGTGTCGAACGCGCGGAACCGATCGGTCAGGGCCGCCTCGCCGTAGCGGTCGACGAACGAGCGCCGGAACATCCGCTCGATCTCCAGCGACTCCGACATCAGCATTGTCGTCTGGTTGGCGCAGCCGATCTTCTCGAGGTGGCGATCCGGATCGAACCCGGGCGACGCGGCCCCGGCAAACCGGGCGAGGAATGCGTCGCGATTACCGCCGTGACGGATGTAGTCACACACAAACTGCGCTTCGTCCTTGTCGAGGACCACGAGGTAGTGGCCGTTCGGCGACTTGAGCGCCTGCGACGCGGTGGCCCGCGTCTCTTCGTGCCGGGCCTTGCCGTGGATGATCGACGTGAAACCCTCGGCCGCGTACCGCTTGACGTTCTTCCACACGGTCAGCACCGATCCGCACGTCGTGTCCACGAGCGTGCACCCGACGCGGTCGAGGCGTTCCATGTCGCTGATCGTCACGCCGAAGGCGGGCAGGATCACGACGTCGGCAGAGGCCACGCGATCGAGGCTCTCGCCCGGATCCGTCAGGAAGCGAATCCCGGCCGCGCGCAGCCGGTCGTTGACGTGCGGGTTGTGGATGATTTCGCCCGTGAGGAACACGTGCTTTTCGGGAAACCGCCGCCGGGCCTGGTAGGCATAATCGACGGCGCGATCGACGCCGTAGCAGAAGCCGAACTCCTTCGCCAGGTGGATCGTGAGGCGGCCGCTGCGGAGCACGAAACCCTCGTCGCGAATTCGCTGCACGAGACCGCTGTGGTACTCGGCCGCGAGCTCGGCGGCGACGGCCTCTTTCATGCCGAGGCCCTTCCGGAAAATCAGCTGCGGCACAGAGAAATTATACGGTGAACGCGGTGCGATCAGCGCGCGGCGGGCGTGATCGCGTCGATCGCGCGCAGTTCGCCCACGGGGGGATGCGCGAGCACGGAATCGACTTCCTCGAGGATGGCCTCCTCGCGCCCCGCGCCGCGCAGGTCGGCCGGCACGATGCCGCGGCTCACCGCGACGCTGCGCGCCTCGCGGATCGGCTCGGAGGGCGTCCTGTCGCTGCGATGGGTGAGCAGGCGGCCGGAGAAGATGCCGACCAGCACGCCGCCAATCGCCGCGGCCGCCACCCAGCGCCGGCCCGCCGCGCTGAGCACGTGCATGCTCCGCGCCCCCTCCATCGCGGCGGGGAAGGGCAGGACGCGCGCGGGCCCGTGGTTCCGGTCGAGCCGCCGCAGGATATGCGTGCGCTGATGCAGCAGCCGCTGGTCGTCGAACACCGTGTCCGCCTCGGCGTGCACGATGTCCAGCTCCGCGACAACGCACAGCAGCTCGGCGTGCCGCGTCGCGCAGCGATCGCAGCTGTCGAGGTGCGCGTGCGGCGTCGCGCGCTCGACGAGCGCGAGCAGGTCTTCGTCGCTGAGGTGGCGCATACGGCGGCCCAGCTGTCGAAGCAGGCGGGCGAGGCGTGGTGCGTCAGCCATCAAGCGTTCCGTGGAGCAAGGTCCGCAGCTTCCGAATCGCGCGAAACAGATGCACGCGGACCGTCGATTCCTTCATGCCCGTCATCGCGCTCACTTCGCGAGACGAATAGCCCTGTTCGTGGCTCAGCACGAACACCGCCCGCTGCCGCTCGGAAAGCCGGGCCAGTGCCTCGGAGAGCTGGCGCCGGCGTTCGGCCGAGAGCGCCTGCGCTTCCGGCGTCGGCTGTGCCGCGGGCGGATCCAGCGCTTCCCTCCCGCCCCCCGGGCCGTGGTCTTCGAGCGCGACCATCCACCGGGATCGGCGCGTCCGTGCCTTGATGCGATCGAGGCAACCGTTCACGAGAATGCGGGTGAACCACACCTCGAAGGGCAGCTCGTCACGATACGTGTCGAGGTTCACAAACGCCCTGATGAACGCGTCCTGCACTGCATCGTCTGCGTCCGCGGCATCGCGCAAGTAATGAAACGCGATGCGCGAGGCCCGTCGCTGGTGACGCTCGACGATCTCCGCGTAGCGCTCTGACGCGGCGTCGTGCTCTCCCTCGCGCCGCAGGGCCCGAACGGCACGGGCGGCCTCGCGGTCGGCCTGTCGGGCGGCCTCGGCCGGCGGAAGCGGGTGAGCGACGGCTTTCATGTGCTGTTACGTCGGGGACTTACGAGGTGTTTACATTATAGGTAAAAAGGGGTCGGGAGCCTTTTCCGCGCCGCCGCACTCCGCGGAAAAGGCTCCCGACCCCTTTTTACGCTTTTCGTAACCGGGTGCCGGGGTAGTAGAACGCCAGGATCTTCTCCACCGGCTCGCCCGCGGCGGCGCGAGCGAGCGCGCCTCGCTGGCACAGGCCGACCCCGTGGCCGAAGCCGTGCCCCTCGAAGAAGAACCTGTCCCCTTCGCGGCGCACGTCGAAGCGCGCGCTGCGGACCGCGCGCGGGCCGAGCGCGGCCGACAGGGCGGCCCGAAAATCCTCACCACGGACCACCGGCGCGCGGGCGCCGTTGAGCAGCAGCAGGCGCGCCCGCCCGGACGCGTCCCGGCTCTGGACGTCGATCGTGTCGAGCCGCGCGCCGACCGCGGTCCGCGGGCTCGCGTTCAGCGCCGCGCGCAGCTGCTCGCGTTCGATCGCCAGCTGCCAGGAGGCGTGCGCGCTGCCGTCCGGGAGGCGGTCCGCGCCCCCACGCAGGTAGGGCACGGCCGTCCCGCCCCACACGTCGGCGGCCGCCGCGAGATACCCACCGCAGTCGGCGTGAAAAAGCGCCAGCGCCGGGTGCTCGCCGTGATACAGCACGAGGCCGCGCGTCGCCTCCACGGCCGCGCGGGCGATGTTCGCCCAGCGCGATCGGCGCGGGCGATCGAGATCGACCAGCTGGCAATGCGTGCTGTCGCACACGTCGAACCCCTCGGCCGCGTGCCGCCGGAGGTTTGCGACGGCATAGGTGCGCGCGACGATGGTCTGGACTTCGAACGCCCGCGCCACCACCGCCGTGTCTTTGGCCGGCGGAGCGACCTCCGACAGGGCGGAGGCCAGCACGTACTCCTCGAGCGGCACCCCTACGACCTCGTGTCGGCCTGGCGATGTCGAGATCCGCACGCGCACCAGCCGCGGTGCCTCTGGGGTCGGCGCCGGCGCCGGCAGGCGCGGCTGCGGCCTGGGGGCACACGCCGCCGCCATCGCAAGCACGAGCGCGACGAGGATCCTTCGCATCGTTATGTTTCTATTCTCGGCTTTTCGTGGCGCGACGCGTGTGCGCCGCACAGGCGCGCACGCTTGCGCACACCGGTCGTCCCGCATCGCGAGGTTGCAACCTACCGCAAACCAACGACTTAGCGGCCGGGTGCGGCATCCCGTGGGCGGCCCACCTCTTGCCATTGGGTGGAGCATGGCAACACTTTCAGACCGTCCTGTCGTTCTGCTCGTCGATGACGAGCCCGGCATCCTCGACGTCCTCGCACGGTTCGCCCGGCGGTCCGGCTTTGACGTCATCACCTGCTCGGGAGGCCGGCAGGCGATCGAGTATCTCTCGGCGCACCGCGTGGACGTGGCGATGATTGACCTGCGCATGCCGGAAATCGGCGGCCTCGAGGTGCTCCGTGCCATTCGCGAAGCCGACTCGCGCTGCCAGGCCATCCTCATGACCGGTTTCGCCACGATCGACACGGCGGTCGAGGCGATCAAGCTCGGCGCGATGGACTATCTGAACAAGCCGCTGGATTTCGCGCGCGTCGAGCAGTTGCTCACGACGGTGCGCGAGGAAATCGAGCGCCGGAAGCGGCTGATGGCCATCGAAAGCGACGTGGCCAAACGCCTCGAGTTCTGTGGCATGGTGGGGCGCAGCCCCGTCATGCAGGAGCTGTTCGGTCTGGTGCGCCGCCTCGCGCCGCACGTCCACGTCGCGCTGGTCACCGGCGAAACGGGGTCGGGCAAGGAGCTGGTCGCGCGCGCGCTCCACAAGCTCGGGCCGCGCCGCGACAAGCGGTTCGTCACGATCAACTGCTCGGCGGTCGTCGAGACGCTGTTCGAGAGCGAGCTGTTCGGTCATGTTCGCGGCGCGTTCACGGGCGCCACCGACACCAAGCCCGGCCTGTTCGAAGTCGCAGACGGCGGCAGCATCTTCCTCGATGAGATCGGCGAGCTGCCGCTGACCGTCCAGGCGAAGCTGCTGCGCGTGCTCGAGTCCGGTGAGGTCAACCGCGTCGGCTCCCTCGAGTCCCGCAAGGTGAACGTCCACGTCATCGCGGCGACCAACCGCGACCTCCGCAACGAGGTCGCCGCGGGTCGTTTTCGCAGCGACCTGTACTACCGCCTCAACGTGGTCGAGATCCGGCTGCCCGCGCTGCGGGACCGCCGCGAGGACATTCCTTATCTGACCGCCACGTTCATCCGATCGTGCAGCGAGCGGCTGGAGAAGAAGATCGTGGGGATCACGCCGGCGGCCGAGCGCCTGCTCGTCTCGGCGCGATGGGACGGGAACGTTCGCGAGCTGCGCAACGTGATCGAACGCACCTGCATTCTCACGGAGACCGAGTTCGTGACGGACCGCGAGGTGGGGGCGTCGATGCCGTCGCTGCCGCCATATCCCGTCCATCCGCTGGTGGGGGGTCCGGTCGTCGCCGCCGGTCCCGTCACGGCTGAGCGAAGCGAGGTCGAGCGGCTCACGACCATCGAGCGCGAGCACATTCAGCGGGCGCTGGATCGGGCGGGCGGCAACAAGAAGGCGGCGGCGCAGATGCTGGGCCTGAGCCGGCGCGCGCTGTACCGCCGGCTCGAACGCCTCGAGCTCGCGGATACGATTTCGCGCCGCCGGCGGTCGGCTGCGACGTACATGTAATCCGCGCGTGTGCGCGCTCCGCTCAGCGGGGCGCGCTCGCGCACGGAGCCCCCGCGTAAAAACGCCGTGAAAACGGCCTCGGAGCCGCGCCACTCGTGCGGCAGCCGGTTTGCACACGCACCACCTTGTTCGCCATCATGGCCATCGAACCGACCGAATCGCGCCCGCAGGTCGCCGGCGCGGCCCTGCTCGCCGAATGGATTCGCCGCCAGTGCCCTCACCCGGTCCTGATCGTCGACGACGAAGACGGGATCCGCGAGGTGATGTCGCGCTGGCTGCGCTCGCGCGGGTACCGCGTGCGCACGGCGGCGACGGCCGATGAGGCCCTCATCCGCATGTCCGAAGAGCCCGCGGGCGTCGCGCTGTGCGACATCCGGATGCCCGGGCGCGACGGTTTGTGGCTGCTCGACCGCCTGCGCGACGAGTTCCCGGATACCGCCGTGGTCATGGCCACCGCCTCGCACGAAGTCGCGCCGGCCGTCGTCAGCCTGCGCCGCGGCGTCGTGGACTATCTCACCAAGCCGTTCACGCCCGATCAACTCGGTGCCGCGGTCCGCCGCGCGATGGACTGGCATCTGAATCTGGCGACCGAGCGGAAGTGGGCGGCGCAGCTCGAACGGGAATCGCTGGAGCTCGAACAGCGCCTGATGGAGGCGATGCGGGGCCTGGTGGTCGACACCGATGAAGCGGTCGACAGGCTGCTCTCCACGCTCACACGGCACGACGAGGCCGCGTACGCGCACGCGCGGCGCGTGGCCTCGCTGGCGGTGCTGCTCTGCGATCACCTCGGGCGCCCCGACGCGGAAAAGGTGGTCATTCGCCGCGCGGCGCTGCTCCACGACGTCGGCAAGAGCGCGATTCCGGCCGCCGTCCTCGACAAGCCCGCGCCGCTCACCGGCGAAGAGTACGAGCTGGTGCGCACGCACCCGGAGCGCGCGTTCCGTCTTCTCGGCGCGATTCCCTTCCTGGCCGACGCGGCGGCACTCGTCCGCTGCGCGCACGAGCGCCCGGACGGCCGCGGTTTTCCCTATGGACTGTCCGGCCAGGCGATCCCGCTCGGCGCGCGCATCGTGGCGATCGCGAACGCCTATGACGCAATGATCGGCACGCGCGCGTACCGCGATCCGTTGCCCCCGAGCGAGGCCCTGCTGGAACTCGAGCGCGGCGCGGGATCGCAGTTCGACGCGGCGCTCGCGCCTCTGTTCGTCACCCTCCTGCGCACGCACTGAATTCCCGTCTTTTGTAGTACGATTTCTCTTTTTGCCGCGTCCCTTACCGGGGGAGGCAGGGGAGCTTTCATGTCGCAGGTCGAGGAGTCGGGACTCGAAACGCAGGGCATCGTGAATCTCGCGCGCGCGCACTGGAATCTGAGCGTGCCCGCGCTCTACGAAGAGACGGTCCGCCGGCGTGAAGGCCTGCTGGCGCAGGAAGGACCGCTCGTCTGCCGCACCGGGCAGCACACCGGCCGGTCGCCAAACGACAAGTTCATCGTCAAGGAGCCTTCGAGCGCCGATCGCGTCTGGTGGGGCAAGGTGAATCGCGCGATCGATCCGGAGCGGTTCGACGCGCTCCACGAGCAGCTCCTGTCCTATCTGGCGGGCAAGGAGCTGTTCGTGCTCGACGCATACGCCGGAGCGGACCCGGACTACCGCCTGCCGATCCGCGTCATTACCGAGATGGCGTGGCACAGCCTGTTCGCCCGGCACATGTTCATCAACGGGACGGACACGAAGGCGCTCGCCAGGCACAAGCCCGGGTTCACCGTCATCGACATCCCGAGCTTCACCGCCGATCCGGCGCGCCACGGGACGAACTCCGAGGTCTTCATCCTCCTGAACTTCGCGAAGCGGCTCGTGCTCATCGGCGGCACCAGCTACGCCGGCGAGATCAAGAAATCGATCTTCACGGTGATGAACTACCTGCTGCCGTTGCGCAACGCGCTGTCGATGCACTGCTCCGCCAACGTGGGGCGCGCCGACGACGTCGCGCTGTTCTTCGGCCTGTCGGGCACCGGCAAGACCACGCTCTCGAGCGACCCCGAGCGGCAGTTGATCGGCGACGACGAGCACGGGTGGAGCGACCGCGGCGTCTTCAACATCGAAGGGGGCTGCTACGCGAAGATGATCCGGCTGTCGCCGGAGGCCGAGCCGCAAATCTATTCGACCGCGCGGCGCTTCGGCACGGTGCTCGAGAACGTCGTCATGGACGACGCGACCCGGCGGCTGAACCTCGATGACGAGTCGCTGACCGAGAACACACGCGGCGCGTATCCGCTGTCGTTCATCGACAATTCGATCCCGGGCGGCGTCGCCGGGCACCCCAGGAACATCGTCATGCTCACGGCGGACGCGTTCGGCGTGATGCCCCCCATCGCGCGGCTGACGCCGGCGGGCGCCATGTATCACTTCCTCTCCGGTTACACGGCCAAGGTCGCCGGTACCGAGAAGGGGGTCACCGAACCGAAGGCGACGTTCAGCACCTGCTTTGGCGCGCCGTTCATGGTCCTGCACCCCAACGTGTACGCGAAGTTCCTGGGAGAGAAGATCGCGCGACACAACGTGCGGGTCTGGCTCGTGAACACCGGGTGGACCGGCGGGCCGCATGGTGTCGGGGCGCGGATGAAGATCGGCCACACGCGGGCGATGATCCACGCGGCGCTGTCGGGCGCGCTCGACAAGGTGCCGTACGAGACCGATCCGATTTTCAACCTCGAGGTGCCGGCGGCCTGTCCCGGCGTCCCCTCGGAGGTGCTGAAGCCGCGGAACACGTGGCGCGACGCGTCGGCGTACGACGCGCAGGCGCGCAAGCTGGCGCAGATGTTCGTCGACAATTTCAAGGCGTACGAAGACGCCGTCGAGCACGAGGTGGGCGCTGCCGGACCGCGCGCGTGAGTCCCGGCCGGCGGCCTTCGAGCCGGTCATCGGCCTCGAAATTCACGCGCAGCTGCTGGCCGCGTCGAAGATCTTCTGCGGCTGCAGCACCAGCTTCGGCGCGCCGCCCAACTCGCACGTCTGTCCCGTGTGCCTCGGCCTGCCGGGCGCCCTGCCCGTTCTGAACCGCCGCGCGGTGGAGTACGCCTGCCGCGCGGCGCTCGCGCTCAACTGCACCATCCAGCCGACGTCCGTCTTCGCGCGCAAGAACTATTTCTATCCCGACCTGCCGAAGGGCTATCAGATCTCCCAGTACGAGCGGCCGCTGGCCACCGACGGGTTCCTCGAGTACACCGCCCGCGGCGTATCGCACCGCGTCGGGATCATCCGCGTCCATATGGAGGAAGACGCCGGCAAGTCGCTGCACGACGGCTTCCCGGACTCCGACCGGCGGACCTACGTGGACTTCAACCGGAGCGGCGTGCCGCTCGTGGAGATCGTGACGCGCCCCGACCTGCGTTCGGCGGCCGACGCCGCCGAGTTCTTCTCGCGGCTGCGCGCGATCCTCATGGCCCTTGGCGTGAACGACGGCAACATGGAAGAGGGCAGCCTCCGCTGCGACGCCAACGTCTCGGTGCGTCCTGCGGGAACGGCGGCGCTCGGCGTCAAGACGGAAGTGAAGAACGTGAACTCGTTCCGCTACCTGCAGCGCGCCCTCGAGTTCGAGATCGACCGCCAGGTCGACCTCCTGGCCGCGGGCGACCGCGTGGTGCAGGAGACGCGGCTCTGGGACAGCGGGGAAGGGTGTACGGTCTCGATGCGCAGCAAAGAGGAAGCGCACGACTACCGGTACTTCCCCGAGCCCGACCTGCCGCCGCTCGCCGTGTCCGACGCGATGGTGGCCGCGGCACGTGCCGCGCTGCCCGAGTTGCCCGACGCGCGCAAGCAGCGATTCATGCGCAGCTACGCGTTGCCCGAAGCGGACGCGGCCCTGCTCAGCCAGACAGCAGCGGTGGGCCGCTACTTCGAAGCGACCGCCGCGAGCGCCGGGAACGCGAAGGCCGCGGCGAACTGGGTGATGGGGGAGTTGCAGCGCAAGCTGAAGGAAACGGGCGCCGAGATCGCGTCGGCCCCGATTCCCCCCGAGCGCCTGGGCGAGCTGATCCGCCTCATCGACACGGGCGCCGTGAGCGGTTCCACCGCGAAGGACGTGTTCGAGAAGATGTGCGCGACCGGTCGCACCGCGGCGGACATCGTCAGCGCCGAGGGGCTCGCGCGGATTGACGATGCGGATGCGATCGGTGCGGCCGTGCGCGCCGTGCTCGAAGCGAACCCGTCGGCCGCCGAGGACTATCGGGCCGGCAAGGGCAAGACATTCGGATTCCTGGTGGGCCAGGTCATGAAGGCCACCGGCGGCACGTGGCACGTGGAGGGGGCCGTGTTATCCTCCTCGCACACCCGTGATCGAAGCCTCCCGCGTTTCCAAGGTGTACAGCCGGGGAGTGTATGCGCTTCGGGACTTGTCGCTCCGGATCGACAAGGGGGAGTTCGTCTTCCTCACCGGTCCGAGTGGAGCGGGTAAGTCCACGCTGCTCAGGCTGCTGCTGCGGCAGGACCTCCCGACAACCGGGAGGATCGTCGTCAACGGCCGCGATCTGTCCGACATGCGGCCGCCCCAGGTCCAGGCGTACCGCCGCAGCCTCGGGTTCGTGTTCCAGGATTTCAAGCTGATTCCCGGCAAGACCGTGCTCGAGAACGTCGCGTTCGTCATGCGCGTGCTCGGGCTCTCCGATTCGCAGCAGCGACGGCGGACGTACCAGGTGCTCAAGTGGGTGGGACTGCAGCATCGGATGACGGCTTACCCGCCCGAGTTGTCCGGCGGCGAGCAGCAGCGTGTCGCCATCGCGCGCGCGATCGTCAACGATCCGCTCGTGATTCTCGCGGACGAGCCGACGGGCAACCTCGATCCGGACCTGTCGCTCGAAATCATGAATCTGTTCCGCGAGATCAACGCGCGGGGCACCACCGTGCTGGTCGCCACGCACGATCGCGAGCTCATCAGGCGCGTCGGTCGAAAATCCTTGAGCCTCGAACACGGGCGCCTCGCGGAGGTCCTCTGAATGGGTGCGGCGCGCTACTTCCTCAGCGAGGCGGCGACGAGCCTCTGGAGGCGTCGGGGCGCGAGCCTGCTCGCCGTCATCACCATCGCGGCGGCGATGGCCATTCCCGGCGGATTCGCCGTGGGCGTCCGCAACGTCGAGGGCCTGCTCGCGCGGTGGCAGGAGAGCGCCGAAATGTCCGTGTTCCTCCGCGATGACGCCAGCCCGGATGACATTGCCGCGATCGAGCGGCAGATCGATGCGAGCGGCGTGTCCGCCCGCCGGTCGTTCATTGCCAAATCGGAGGCGCTGCGCCGGTTCGGGCGCGATTTCCCGGATCTCGGCGCCGCCGCCGCGGCGCTCGACCAGAACCCCCTTCCGGCATCAATCGAGGTCAGGCTCCGGCCTGACCGTGCCGCGGGCGCGGACGTCGATGGCCTTGCCACGCGGCTGGGCAGGATGCCGGGTGTGGCCGACGTGCGAGCGGACCGCGCCTGGCTGGCGCGCCTGGCCGCGCTGATGCGCCTGGTCCGGGCGCTCGGGCTCGTGGTGGCTCTCCTGCTCGCCGTGGCCGCGGCCTTCACGGTGGCCAACGTGGTCCGGCTCGCGGCGGTTGCCCGCCGGCAGGAAATCGAGATCATGCAGCTCGTGGGTGCGCCCGCGGTGTACGTCCGCGGACCGTTTGTCGCCGAGGGCGTGCTGCAGGGAGGCGCCGGTGCGCTGTTGGCCGTTCTCGGCCTCTGGACCGGGTTCCTGGCATTACAGGTTCGTTATGGGACGCTACTGACCGGCGCTCTTGGACTTTCGGAGCTGTCCTTCATGACCGCGGGGCTGGCCGTGTCGCTCGTCGCGGGCGGGATGGCCATCGGCTGCGTGGGCGGCTACATCGCGGCGCGCGGCGTGCGCACGAACTGAGATCTCCCGTTGACACCGATTCGAATGGATGGCTACACTCAAAATATCCGCGAGTTGATGGCGAACTGACCCAGAGGAGTCGTATGCGCTTGGAGAGCGATCGACGCTCCGTGCACGCGTCCATGGAAGTACTGACCGCCTTCTACCGGGAAGAATTCATCAAGCATCGCGAGTGCCTCGAGCGCCAGCGGGACCTCTACTCGGAGCGCGCGATTAGCGGCTTCGAGGAGGCCCTCGGCATGGTGCTCAAGCAGCTCGATGACCTGTGCGCGAAGAAGGACGTGGACCTGGTCCTCGGCCGGCTGCTGCGCAAGTTTGATGCGCTGACAGGGCTGTCCGCGTATTCCACCTGGTCGGATCATCCGTCCAGATTCCACTGATCTCCGCGACCACGCCACGGCGATCGCCCTGAGGGCGCTCGACGCGGTCGATCCTTGTACGCTCGTCGCGCGCGCGCTCGCCGGCGCGGCGGGAGCGACCCTCTCGCGCTACCGATCGCATGTCGTCTGCGCGGTCGGCAAGGCCGCGCGCGGCATGCTGGACGGATTTGCTCCGGCGGCCCCCGCCAACGTGCGCGACGTCGTGCTCGCCACCGGCCCGCACCCCTTGCCGGGAGAAGACAGCGTCGCGACCGCGCGTGCCGCGCTCGATTTGGCGTCGCGAGTGGACGCGGCCTCGTGTCTGGTGCTCCTGCTCTCGGGAGGCGCGTCGGCCATCATGGCGATGCCTGCCGACGGCCTGACCCTCGCCGAAAAGATTGCCGTCAATCAGGCCATGCTCGCACGTGGCGTCCCGATTGCGGAGATGAACGCCGTTCGCAAGCACCTCTCTGCCGTCAAAGGGGGGTGGCTCGCGGTGCGCGCCCGCGCGTGCTGCACGCTGGCGATCTCAGACGTGATTGGCGCGGCCGAAGACGATCCGAGCGTCATCGGATCCGGCCCGGGTGTGGCGGATCGCTCCACGTTCGCAGACGCGGTGCGGGCGCTCCGCGCGCACGGGCTCTGGGACGAGGTGCCCGCCGCAGTACGCGCGCGGTTGTCGAAAGGGGAGCGGGGTGAGGTGAGCGAGACGCCGAAGCCGGGCGAGCCGCGGATGGCCGGCGCGAGTGCGTTCGTGATTGGCAGCCGCCGCGACGCGATGGAAGGGGCGCGCGCCGTGGCGGAGACACTCGGGTATCGCGCGGTCGTGATCGACGAGCCCACGCTCGGGGAGGCGAGGCGTGCCGGTCCGGCGCTTGTCGCGCGGGCGCTTGCGTGGGGTCGAGAGGATGCCGGGATGCGTCCGACCTGCGTGATCAGCAGCGGCGAGACGACGGTGCACGTCCGCGGCTCCGGCCGCGGCGGGCGCAATCAGGAACTGGCCCTGGCGGCGGTGTCCGCGCTCGCGGAGTCTCCCTGGCCCGTTGTCCTGGTCAGTGTCGGCACCGACGGCGTTGATGGTCCGACTGATGCTGCTGGCGCCATTGCCACGGCCGATTCCCTCGCGCGCGCCGCCGCCCTCGGCGCGCCGTCGGTGGCCGCCGCGCTGGACGCAAACGACAGCCATTCCTATTTCGATCGCCTCGGCGATCTGGTCCGCACCGGCCCCACCGGCACCAACGTCGGCGACCTGCAAATTGTTTGTTGGGGTCAGATCTAGAATCTTCACTTTTTTCTCGACCTGACCCCCGCGATCCGACAGAGTGAAGGGGTCAGGTCGAGAAAAAAGTGAAGATTCTAGATCTGACCCCTATGACGCTCCTCAAGCTTATCCGCGAACGCGTCGACCACCCCGCCACTCCGCGCGAGCTTCTCAAGCTGCTCCGAGTTCCCCGCGAAGAGCGCGCCGCGTTCAAGCGGCAGCTGAAACAGCTCGTCGAGTCGGGCGAGTTGATCCAGGTTCGCGGGGAGCGCTACGGCGTCCCCGACCGCATGAACCTCGTCGTCGGCCGCGTGACGACGAACCCGCGGGGCTTCGCGTTCGTGGTCCCCGAGCGCCCGGTCGCCAACGTGTCCCGCGACATCTTCATCGCGGGCTCCAACCTGAATCAGGCGATGCACGGCGACCTGGTGGCGGCACGCATCGAGCGATTCAAGGATGGCGACCGCGCCGAGGGGCGAATCATCCGCATCATCGAGCGCGCCTCGAGCACGCTCGTCGGCCGATACGAGGTCGACGAGTCCGGCCTGGGCTTCGTCGTCCCGTTCGACCGGCGCGTGATGATGGATATCGCCGTTCCGCGCGATGACGCCCGCGGCGCCAAGCCGGGGCAGATGGTCACCATCGAGATCACGCGCTGGCCGACGCCGGCGCGCAACGCCATGGGGCGCGTCGCCGACGTGCTGGGGAGCATCGACGAGCCCGGCGTGGATACTGAAATCATCATCCGCAAGTTCAACATCCCCGACCAGCATTCGGAGGAGGCGGTGGCCGAAGCCACGCGGCTCGGCGCCGAGGTGCGGCCGCGCGACATCGCCTCGCGCACGGATTTCCGCCACCTCCAGACGGTCACGATCGACGGCGAGCACGCGCGCGACTTCGACGATGCGATCACGATCGAGAAGCTGCCGAACGGCCACTACTGGCTCGGGGTGCACATCGCGGACGTCGCGCATTACGTCACCGAAGGCAGCGCGCTCGACGAAGAGGCCTACGAGCGCGGAACCTCGGTGTACTTCCCCGAGCGCGCGGTGCACATGTTCCCGGCCGAACTGGCCACCGGCCTGTGCAGCCTCAACCCGAACGTCGATCGCCTCGTCCTTTCTTGCCTGATGGAAGTCGACCGGCGCGGCCACGTCGTCCGCTACGAGATCCACGACGGCGTGATCCACAGCGACGCCCGGATGACCTACACGGCCGTGAACGGCATCCTGGCGGATCGCGATCCGAAACTGATGGCGCAGTACCGCGACCTCGTGCCGATGTTCGAGTCGATGCGCGAGCTGTTCGAAATCCTCAACACGCGGCGGCACGCCCGCGGGTCCATCGATTTCGATCTCAAGGAGCCCGAGATCGTGCTCGACGACGAGGGCCTGGTCGAGGACATCATCGCGCTCGAGCGCAACGTGGCGCACCGGTTGATCGAGGAATTCATGCTGCTGGCCAACGAAACGGTCGCGCAGCATCTCGACGATGAGAACGTGCCCACGCTGTACCGGGTCCACGAGGAGCCGGATCCGGTCAAGGTCGAGGCGTTCGAGGAATTCGTGTCGACGCTCGGCTACTCGCTCGGCGCGCCCCAGAATGCGCTGCGGCCGAAGCACTTCCAGAAGCTGGTCGAACGAATCCACGGGACGCCCGAGGAGAAGCCGATCGCGTTCCTGATGCTGCGGACCATGCAGAAGGCCCGCTACGACGCCGCCAACCTCGGGCACTTCGGGCTCGCGGCGCAAAGCTACACGCATTTCACCTCCCCCATCCGCCGCTACCCCGATCTCGTCGTCCACCGCACCCTCCGCGAGTCACGGCGCGGCATGGCCGACGAGCGCCGGGCGGAGCTGACGGAGGACCTGCCGGAGGTCGCGCGCCACACGTCGGAGCGCGAGCGCCGCGCAGACGAGGCGGAGCGCGAGCTGGTGCAGTGGAAGAAGGTCCGCTTCATGGCGAACAAGGTCGGCGAGGAGTTCGACGGCTACATCACCGGCGTGTCCGCCTTCGGGCTCTTCATCGAGCTGATCGAGCACTTCGTCGAGGGCCTGGTCCACATCTCGACAATGGCGGACGACTACTACCGGTTCGTCGAGAACGCGCACACGCTCAAAGGGGAGAACACCGGAAAGGTCTACCGGCTCGGGGACAAAGTGACCGTGCAGGTCGTGCGCGTGGACATGGAGCGCCGGCAGATCGATCTCGGTCTCGTGGACATCCTCGAGTCCGTGCGGCGATCAGAACGGAACCGTGGGCCGCGCCGCGGCAAGGCGCAGCCCAGGAAGGAGCAGCACCTCAAGTCCACGCCGTCGCGCAGGCAGCGCCCGCGGCGCCGCGACCGCGCCGCGGGGCGCGGCCGCCGCTGAGCGGCCGCGAGTCAGCGCTCCCGCCCCGCCCTGGCGCTCGCCGCGACCGGCAGGGGGCGCCAGCCGGTGGAAGGAACCCATTCCTCGACCACGGGACCGCTGCGTTCCGGGCAGGCGGCGCCCACGTGCGCCACCGACCCGGCCCGCGCAAGCGCGTCGTGCCACATCCAGTAGCCGTCGCTGTAGCTCGCGCGTCTCAACCGCAGGTCCGGCGTGAACTCGTAGATCGCTTCGGGCACCGGCCGGACCACGCGAGACTGGGTGACGCGCAGCCGCACCGTTCTGGCCGAATCGATGTCGATCACCGTGGCGTCGAGCGGCACGTTGTCGACGCGGCCCGCCTCCGCGCGGGGCAACCGGAGGTAGCGCAACGGCGCTCCGGCCGGACACGACAGGCACTCGTACGGCGACCCGGCCGCTTCCGGCGCGTGACCATCGGGATGCCGGGCGTCGACGAGCGCCAGGATCGTCGTGCGCTGCGCGTTGCTGATGCCGGCCAGCACCACGCGATCCCCTTCCGCCGTGGCTTCCGCCCGCGTGATCCACCCGGCATGGACGAACGTGCCCGTGACGGCGCCATCGGGTGCGATCAGGGCGACGACCGCCGGCCACCAGATCTCATGGTGCGTTGCCCAGACGATCGTCCGGCGGCCGTGGCCGAACACGGTCAGGTCCGCACCCATCCACGGGGGCCCGAACTCGCCGGAGCCGAACGTGAGGCGTGTGTCGAGCCGCCGCGTCCAGCGCAATCGGCCGTCGTGCTCGTAGCAATGGAGCGCCGCATCAGCGGTGCCCGGCTGGCCGCGGAGCGATACGACGCTGACGATCACCTCGGGGCGGTCATCGCCGTCGATGTCGCCGACGTAGATCGATCGTCCGCTGCCCGGCGCCGTCGCCAGCTTCGCATCCTTGCCTGGCAGGTCGATGCTCCAGACCTCGCGCGCATCCCGGTCCAGCGCGATGAGGCGGCCTTCCTTCACCAGCGCGGAGTCCGGGGGCAGGCCCTTCGACAGCAGGCCGAGCGCAAGGAGGATCGCGACGCCCACCGTGACCACGGCCAGCGGCCGCGTCACCCGTGCAGGCGGAACAGGAGGAGCGGGAGGAGGAGCGGCCTGCCGCCGCCCGACGTCCCGATCCGTGACGGCCGGCGCGGGCGGCGCCGGGCGCAGCCACGCGTCGATCTCGTCGGTGTAGCCGAACACCGACTGGCCGCGTCCGCCCGGAGGGCGGTGCACCGGAAGTCCGCGATCCTTGTGCCACCGCAGCGCCGTGCGAACGTCACGCCCGAGATAGGCGGCGATCTCCTTCCAGGAGCCCAGCCGCCGCCGACTGTCCATCGTTGTCATGTTTTGTCGCTTGCGAAGTGTAGCGGTAGAGCGCAACGTCGGCAAACACGTCAACCGATCGCTCAAAAAAGGAGATCGCTCGGATGCGCCGATTGACCGGTGGAACTCTGTTTGCCGTCGTACTGTCGTTTTTCCTGGCCGCGTGCCTGCCCACCGCCCCAAGCGTGCTGGCCCAGGCCAAGTGCGCCGGGGCACTGTACTGTCAGTCCCCACTGGTGCCGCAACAGGTCTCCGGCGGCACTTGCTGCGTGACGGCAACCGGGTCGAGCGTGGGATATCTGTGCGCGTTCGGCGCGAACCGGCAGCCGGCCGGCTGCACGACCTCCGTCGAGGAAGCCCGCCGGCTCTGTCCCAACGCGGCCTCGATCGTCCGGTGCGCGGCCGAGTAGGCCTCGCCCCGGACGGCCACCTTTCGCTTTTCCGCGCCGGCGTGGCACGATCATCGTCGTGCGCTCCCTCGTCGTCAGCACCGCCGGGCACATCGATCACGGCAAGA